>NZ_JBHVDM010000103.1:0-24577 GCF_042802775.1 Nocardia sp. NPDC057455
CCTGGACCTGCCGCTGGCCGCCGCACTCGGCACCGTGCCCGTCGTGGTCATCGTGCTCTATCTGCTCGCGGTGCGCCGTACCGGAGCCCTCAGCAGCCTCTGACCCGTCGTGCCGCGCCGGCGACTACACCGACGTGTTGAGCGCGCGGTCGATGATCTTCGTAAGCGCATTCACGATGCTGTCGCCGGTCACCACGCCGTAGAGCACGGCCCCGAATGCCGCCGCCGCGATCGTGCCGATCGCGTACTCGGCCGTGCTCATACCGTCGTCCGCGACCACCGCCCGTAGCACTCGCAACCGCAAGCCCATATATACAGCCCTCATCTTCCGGCCCACGGACGTCGCGACCCCCTGGATACGCACCTGATTCCTCCTTTCCGGCCCGTGCGGCCGCTCCGCACGGGCACGCTTGTTCCGAGGTAGTCCGCGGCCCGGCCACGTACCGCCGTCGCGGACCCACCTCGCCACTGCCAACCCGAACGCCCGGTTCACGCGAACGCTCGCCTTGCGAAATGGCCGGTGGCATCACTTCACCCAGCTCCCGTACCACCGACCAGGCCCACGCACCGTCGCGCCATGACCAGCCGAACTCGCCCGAGAACACCCCGTGCCGCCGAGCCGACACTGCCGATGGCAAAGCCACGGCTTGTCGCGAGATCACCGCAGCCCGCTCCGGCCCCGACATCCACACACCGCAGCGCCGAGACCAGCCGAACCCGCCGCCAGAGAACACCCCGCGCCGCCGAGCCGACACCGCGGGTCGCAAAGCTACGGCGTCGCGCAGGGTTACAGCAGTCCGCCGTCTAGAACGCGCCCCGCCAAGCCGATGACTACCGGCACGATGCCGAGGCAAACGAAGGCCGGGAGGAAGCACAGGCCCAACGGGCCGCCGATCAGGACACCCGCGCGCTCCGCCTTCGCGGCTGCCGTGTCTTCGACCACAGACCTCTGCTGCTCGGCCAGCTCCATCACCGCGGCCGCCAGAGACGAACCGGAGCGCGCCGAGCGGCGGGCCATCCGGGCCAGTGACGCGATCTCCTCGGCTCCGGGACGCCCGTTCGCATCGCGTGCCACCTGTTCCCAGGCCGCTGCCGCGTCGGCGCCCAATGCGAGCAGGTCCGCCGCACGTCGTAATGCTTCGCCGAGCGCCTCCGGCGCCTCCGCCGCCACGGCCCGCGCCGCGCCTGCCATGGGCAGCCCGGCTCGCAGGCAGGCGGCCAGCAGATCGAGAACCGAGGCGACGGCCAACGGATCCATCCCCTTGGTCGCTCGGTGCGACGACTCGGTCGGCCCGTTGTACGCTCGGCCTAGGGCATGGAGTCGCCGGCTCACGGCCACCCGTCCCGGCAGCAATGCGAGTGCCACCGCTACGAGCAGCAATGGCAGCGCAGCACCCGGGGTGAACGCCATCGTCAGCCTCCCTCACCGATTGTGTTGTGCGCAAACTGCGGATACGACCCGCTGCCCGGCCCCACGGCGACATACCGACCGTCACCGACGTGTCGGCACCCCCACCACGCCCTGAGCCAGAACCACGGTTACGACCTACCGCCCCGCCACGCGGTGGCATAGCACCAGCCACCGTCGTGCCGCCGCCAACACGCCCGCCGATGGGATCGGCCGGCACTCGCGGCACCCGGAGCGCCCTGCGGGCCGGGCGGTGGCTTCGTGCGGCCGTATAAGCCGCAGCTACGGCAGAAACGACCGTCGAGATCGGCGAGCCTACGAACCGCCCCACCTCGACGATCGACGCCGATGTCGCAAGCGGTAGGTTGGGCCCGACATTCGGTCGATCGCGACCGGCGATCGAAAATGTCTTCATATCAGCACCTTTCGGGTGATCACATCGGTCCACAGCAAGCCCGCGCAGGCCAGGCCTGCGCCGAGCGGGAGCAGCACCGTGCCCGCGGACGAGGCGAAGAGGACGTGCAGCGGCGCGGCGCCCATCATTTGGCCGAGGGCGATGCCGAGAAACGGCAGGCAGGCGAGGACCGTGGCAGTAGCGCGTGCGCCGGCCAGCGCCGCTGTGGTTCGGCCGTGAAATCGAACGCGGCCCGCCAGATCCGTCCGGGCTGCCGCCAACAGCTCGGCCAGTGCCAGGCCATGCCGTTCGGCCACCTGCCAAGCGCCCGCGACCCGGGAGAGTTGCTCGGCGATCGGAGAATCCGGTCTGCGCAGACCTTCTGCCGCCGAGCCACCGAGCCGGCTGCGTGCGGCGCCGACAGCGAACGCGCGCGCCGATTCGCCCCGCACCTCACGCGCGGCGGTCTCGGCGGCGGCGCTCGGGTGCGCCCCCACCCGCAATTCGGCGATCACGGCCTCCAAAGCGTCGAGCAGGCACCCTTGCTCGACGTTCCTGAGGCGGTCCCGCGCCGCCCGGCGAGCCCGCAGCCCGACCGTTCCGACGACCAAGGCGGCCGCGAGGAAAGGACCAGGGCCGAAGACGACGAGCACAACCACCGCGCCTGCGCTCGCACCCACTCGGATCAGCCTCTCCGGCTTCGGCATCCGATACTCGACCGGTGCGTTGAACAGCTGCCCGAACCGGCGGCGCGACCGCGGCGCCGGAACCGCGACCACCGCCAGCGCGAAACACAACATCGCGCCGCTCATCGGTCGAGCCGTTCGGCGAGCAGGTCGGACAGGTCCGCGGCGGCCGGAGCCGCACCCGCGTCGTGCCAGGCCGGCGTGATCCGCACGCGTCCCTCGCCGGTACGGTGCACGAGGCCGATCTCGCGTAAGCCGCGCGAGCCGTCGGGTCGACGGTGCACGTGTATGACGATCTGTACCGCGGCGGCGAGTTGACTGTGCAGGGCCGCTCGATCCATTCCACCCAGGGCGGCGAGGGCTTCCAAACGGGCCGGGACTTCGTGCGGCGAATTGGCGTGCACGGTGCCCGCTCCCCCGTCGTGACCGGTGTTCAAGGCGGTCAGCAGGTCGACCACCTCGGCTCCCCTGACCTCACCGACCACGATCCGGTCCGGCCGCATACGCAGCGCTTGGCGGACCAGGTCGCGCACGGTGACCTCGCCGACGCCCTCCACGTTCGCGGTCCTTGCGACCAGCCGGACCACGTGCGGATGTGGTGGCGCGAGTTCCGCCGCATCCTCGACGCAGACGATCCGCTCGGACGGGTCCACCGTGGCGAGCAGGCTCGACAGCAGTGTCGTCTTCCCCGCTCCGGTGCCGCCGACCACGAGAAACGCCAACCTGGCCCGAACGATTCGCTTCAGTAGCAGTTTCGCGTCGGCGGGTACCGAACCCGCCGCGGCGAGCGCGTCGAGCCCCTGAGTGGCCGGGCGGAGTACGCGCAGCGACAGACAGGTGCCACCGTGCGCGACCGGCGCGAGAACCGCGTGCAAGCGGACGCCGAACGAATCTCCCAGTGCCGCGCCGCTGCCCATCAGCCGACCGTCCACCCATGGTTGGGCGTCGTCGAGCCGTCGCCCCGCCGACAGTGCCAGGCGCTGTGCCAGCCGCCGTACCGCGGCCTCGTCGGTGAACGTGATCGAAGTCTTCTCCAGACCGTGCCCACGATCGATCCACACCGCGTCGGGACCCGTCACCAAGACGTCCGCGACGTGCGGATCGTGCAGCAGCGGTTCGAGTACGCCCGCGCCGGTCAGCTCGGTCTGCAACAGTCGGAGGGCGCGCAGCAGATCGGTGTCTCCCAGCACCCCGCCCGCCTCGGCGCGGATCGCGGCGGCGACCTGCGCCGGATCCGGATCGCCGGTCTCGGTGGCCAGCCGCTCCCGTACCCGATTCAGCAGCTCGGTGGTCAGTATCGCGCTCATCGCCCCGCCTCACCGCCGTTGCCCAGATGGTGCGCTGAGCACACCGAGCACGGCATCGGCGGCATCGCGCAGCGGACCGCGCCGACGGACCGAGATCCCGCCGCGCTCCAGCCGGTGCGCCAGACCGCTCTGGGCGCGGACGGCGGCGAGCAGCGGAAGATCGAGTACCTCGGCGACCTCGGGCGCACGCAGGCCGCCGGGCGCCGGGCCGCGAACGATCAGGCCCTGGTTCGGGTTTCGGCACGCGATATGAGCGGACATCGCTTCGGCGGCCGCGACCGCCCGTAGCCGCGCCGGGACGACCAGCACGACGAGATCCGCCGAGTCGAGCATCTGGTCGGCATGTGGTCCGCGCTCACCGGAAATGTCGCAAACTACGAAATCGCCTGCGGTACGGCCCGCTTCGATCACAGCGCGGACTCCGGCCGCGCCGAGTTCGCGTGGCAATCGTCCCGCACCGCAACGACCACAGGACAGCACCGCCAGCCCGGGCGACGCGATGGGCAGAGCGCCGTGCAGCGCGGTCGCGGATACCCGCCCGTCCTCGATCACCAGATCGGGCCAGCGCAGTCCCGCCGTGTTCTCGATACCGAGCAGCAGGTCGAGGCCACCCGCGAACGGTGCGCCGTCGACCAGCAGGGTCTCACGCCGGAATCCTTCCGCGGCGGCGCGCAACGCGACCGCGACGGCCAACGTGGAGGCCCCGGCCCCACCGCCGGCCCCTGCGACGGCGACCACCACGCCATCGCCCGCACGATGCTCGCCGTACTCAGCAAACATCTCGATAAGCCCCACCGCCGCACCGGGCAGGGCGATAGCCCGCTCGGCGCCGACCGAGGCGGCGGCTTGCCAGTCGAGCAGCCCTGGTTCACCGTCGGTTACCAACACCACGCCGGTCCGACGTAGGTAGCCCGCCGCGGCTGCCCGCTGCGCCGCGTCGGTGTCCAGGATCACCAGCGGAGCGCCCGTCCAGGCATGTCTGCCGACGGGCTGGGTCCGCTCGTCGAGAGACCGTTCAGCGGCCGCCGCGATACGCCGGACTTCGTCGCGCAGGCGGTCGTCATCGATGAGCACGAGAGCGGGCGGCGGCCCGGCGGGCTCCGATGCTTCGAGGTTCATGCAGGTCAGCGTCGCTGAATACCCGTGGGCAGAGAAGGGCCCATGTGCCGAATGTGGATAACCCGCGGGCTGTGGACAACTTCCCGAGCTGGGTGCCTACCCACTGTCCCTGAAATAGAGGACGGCCCCAGCCGGGGGGGGAGGAGGCTGGGGCCGTCGGGGTTCAGCCCCGGGGGGTCGGGCTGAACGCGCCTGGACTATGTCCAGGTGCCAGCAATACTACACCCAAGCACCGCCCACAACGCAAGTCCGCCGACGGACATCTTCGCGGCCGTCGTGGCCTCGGCGTCTACAGGGCAAACTCCGCCGACGCGTCGTCCGCAGGCACGCCGCCGCTCGGAACACGCGTGCCGAATCGACACAGTAGTAGCGCATCCGCCGCCCACCTGCGGCCGATCGAAGGCAAGGAAGCCACACGACAGGCACGGCAGGCCTGATCCGTCGACCTCCATGCCACCCACACCGGGATGCCGAGATGATGCGGCACGCATGAGGCACGCCGTCGCGGGCGGCGCGGGACCGCTCCGAGAACCGACCACGAACCCGGCAGCCCGCACGAGGACCGGCCCCGCGCCGGTGCGCCGAAGCCGCGAAAGTAGAGCACGCGCACACGCCGAGGAAGCACGGCGCGCCACCGGGCCGAGCGCACGAGACACCGCCACGGAAACCTCCGAGGTTCCCATGGCCCGCGGCCGAACCGACGCAAGGAGCGCCGGCGCGGCTCAGCGCCCGGCCGGAGGGAGGCGACGCCGCCGCCTATCCTGGTCAGGTGGACAACTCAGCCCCTACGGGTGGGCGCGTCGCGGCCTTCTTCGATCTGGACAAGACCGTGATCGCGAAGTCGAGCACGTTCGTGTTCAGCAAGCCCTTCTACGCGCAGGGGCTGTTGAACCGCCGCGCCGTCCTGGAGAGCAGCTACGCCCATTTCCTGTTCCTGCTGTCCGGCGCCGACCACGACCAGATGGAACGCATGCGCGCCCACCTGACCAGCATGTGTGCGGGCTGGGACGTCGAACAGGTGAAATCCATTGTGGCCGAGACGCTGCACGAGCTGGTCGATCCGCTGATCTACGCCGAGGCGGCCGACTTGATCGCCGACCACAAGATCCGGGGCCACGACGTGGTGATCGTCTCGGCTTCCGGCGAGGAGATCGTGGGCCCGATCGCCGAAGCGCTGGGCGCTTCCCACACCGCGGCCACTCGGATGGTCGTGGCGGACGGGAGGTACACCGGCGAGGTCGAGTTCTACTGCTACGGCGAGGGCAAGGTCGCCGCTGTCGAAAAACTGGCCGCAGGCGAGGGTTACGACCTGTCGCGCTGCTACGCCTACTCCGACTCGATCACCGATCTGCCCCTGCTCGGGGCGGTGGGGCACCCCACCGCGGTCAACCCGGATCGCAATCTGCGCCGCGAGGCCACCGCACGCGGCTGGCCGATCCTGACCTTCTCCAACCCGGTATCGCTGTGGGCGCGCTTCCAGGCGCCGTCCTCGACGACGCTCGCGGCCACGGCCGCGGTCGGCTTGAGCGCGGTGCTGGCGGGTGCGATCAGTTACCGGATGCTGCGCCGCCGACGCTGAATTCCGAGCGCGCGAGCACCGCGGGATACCCGGTCGCCGGATGCTTGCCGAGGCATTCGCCGACTTAGCAGAGGCCGCCGCGGACCAGGCATTTAACCACGAAACGCCGAGAAACACGCCGATTATTCAATGTCTTTCGACCTCTTGATGTGAGTGCAGTCACAGTGTAGAAAGGTAACTACGGAAGGACGGAAGGCCAAGGCAGCACCGGAAGAGAAGGCACTGTCTCCCTCCCTTTCTTCCCAGCACGGACACCAGGCACCCACGCGGAGCGCGCCGCGACAAGGGCAGAAGCGTTGTGGGCCTGCGAAATACGGACAGTCGACGGCGAAGGCCTCGCACAGGTTGCGGGGATGAACCGGCCGATGTCCGGATTGTCGCCGAGGCCGCAGAACACAACCCATTTAGCACGCTTGGTAACCGGGTAGTCCGTGCTAGCGGGCGGTGAGGTCGACAGACAACGCCGCCCGCTCTGATGTGTCCAGGGGGTTATCCCGCCGCCGAGTCGGCGATCGACGTGGCTTCACGCGCGCCGTCCTCGAAGGCCCCGCAGCAGAAGATGACCCAGCCGCCCACGGCTTCCGCATCCCCGGTTTCGAAACCGGCGGCCGCGTCCAGGTACGCCTGGCGCCTGCGCAACCAGAACACTTCCGGCACGCCGAGGCTGTGCGGGTCCAGCCCACTGGACACCGCGACCAGCCTGGAGGCCGCCCGCGCGACCACGCCGTCGGCCGTGCCGAACGGCCGCAATGCCAGTAGCTCACCGTGTACTACGGCGGCGAGCACCGGCGCGGGCGCTCGCGAACCGACCACCGTCTGCGCCATCAGATCCAGCCGCTGCGCCACGCCGGAGTCGAAGCGCGGCCTACCGAGCGACTCGTCCTGCTGCACCAGATCGGCCGCGGCGAGCAGATGCAGCCGTGCCAACGCCTGCAGCGGAGCGCGCTGCCAGGTGCTCACCAGATTCCGCAGCGCGTCCCCGTCCAGTGCCTGACCGACGCGCAACGACCCGGCCAGTATCGGGTCCGCCACCCGTCCGTCGGCGGGGATATCCGTGCTGCCGCCGTCGATGGCCGCCGAGGATCGCGCCGCACGCACCGCGGCCTCGGCCGCCGTGGTCGGCCACCCGCGCCGGTTCGCTTTGTGCCGGTGCACCTCGGCGAGCGCGTCGCGGGCTCGGTCGGCCGCGTCCCGGACACCGGGAAGATCGACGAGGGGCTGCAGCGGATCGGTCACGGCATACGAGGCTACTTGCGGGCGCCCGGACCGATCCGCGCGCCCGGCTCGCTCACCCGGCCAGTAGATCGCGTCCGGGGATCGCGTCGAGCAGTTTGCGCGTGTACTCCTGCCGAGGATGGTCGAACACTTCGTCGGTCGTCGCCGCTTCGACCACCTTGCCGCGCTGCATGACGAGCACGTCGTCGGCGATCTGCCGGACGACGGCCAGATCGTGAGTGATGAACAGATACGCCAGACCCAGCTCGGCCTGCAGCTCGTTGAGCAGCCGCAGGATCTGAGCCTGTACCAGCACGTCGAGCGCGGACACCGCCTCGTCGCACACCACCACCTCCGGCCGGAGGGCGAGCGCACGCGCGACGGCCACGCGCTGACGCTGTCCACCGGACAGCTCGTTGGGGTAGCGCCGCAGCACACCGGCCGGCAGCGCCACCTTGTCGAGCAGCTCCCGCACGGTCGCCTCCCGTTGCTGGGGCGTGCCGATCCGATGGGTGCGCAACGGCTCCTCGATGGTGCGGTAGATGGTGTACATCGGGTCGAGCGAGCCGTAGGGGTCCTGGAAGATCGGTTGCACCCGGCGCCGGAAGGCGAAAGCGCCTTTGCGGTCCAAGGTGGTCACGTCCTTGCCGTCGAATGTGACCGTGCCGGAGGTGGGCGCGAGCAGCCCGAGCACCATGTGCGCCACCGTCGTCTTGCCCGATCCGGATTCGCCGACGATTGCCGTGGTCGACCCGCGCCGCAACCGGAACGACACATCGTCCACGGCGACGAACTCGGTCGATTTCCACGGCGCGCGTTCGCGGATGCGGAATGTCTTCGTCAGGTGCTCGGCTACCAGCACCGCGTCCGGAACCACCGTTGGTTCCGTGTCGGCCGCCGCCACTTGCTCGGCCTGCTCGCGGACCTCCGCCCGACGGCGCACCGCCGATCGCCGCTGCGCGGCCAGCGACGGCGCCGAACCAACCAGCCGCTTGGTGTACAGGTGCTGTGGATCGCGCAGAATCCGCAGCGCCGGACCGGATTCCACGACACGGCCGCGATACATCACCACCAGGTGTTCGGCTCGCTCCGCCGCCAAACCCAAGTCATGGGTGATCAGCAGCACCGCGGTGCCGAGTTCGGCGGTGAGCCGGTCGAGATGGTCGAGGATCTGGCGCTGCACGGTCACGTCGAGCGCCGAGGTCGGCTCGTCGGCGATGAGCAGCTTGGGCCGGCAGGACAGGCCGATCGCGATCAGCGCGCGCTGGCGCATGCCGCCGGAGAACTCGTGCGGATACTGGTTCACCCGGCGTTCGGCGTCGGGCATGCCCGCTTCCTCCAGCAGCTCCACCGCACGCTTCGCAGCCGCTTTACCCTTCGCGACGCCGTTGGCCTCCAACGTCTCCCGGATCTGGAATCCGACCTTCCACACCGGATTCAGATTCGACATCGGGTCCTGCGGGACCAGCCCGATGCCGCTGCCGCGGACGGCGACGATTTCTCGTTTCGAGGCCGCCGTGAGGTCCGTGCCGTCGAATCCGATCGAGCCGGAGGTGATCCGGCCCGTGCCGGGCAGCAGGTCGATGATCGCGTGCGCCGTGGTCGACTTCCCCGAACCGGATTCCCCGACGATGGCTACGGTCTGCCCCGGATAGACCGACAGGCTCACATCCCGGACCGCGGGCACCGGCTTGCTGTCGACGGTGAAGCAGACGTTCAGATCGGTGATCTCCAGCAGCGGCCGCTCGGTCTCGCTCATCGCTTCCTCGCCTTCGGATCGAGGGCGTCCCGCACGGCGTCGCCCAGCATGATGAAGCTCAGCACGGTCAGCGCGAGCGCCGTCGCCGGATAGAACAGGATGGCCGAGGTCCGGATCTCCTTCTGCCCGGTGGCGATGTCCGCGCCCCAGGAGACCACCGTGCGCGGCAAGCCGACGCCGAGATAGGACAGCGTCGCCTCGGTGACGATGAAAACCCCCAGCCACAGCGTGGTCACCACGATCAGCGGTCCCGCCGAGTTCGGCAGCACATGTCGCAATAGTGTCCGCAGCCGGGAGACGCCCAGTGCTTTCGCCGCCGTGACGTAGTCGCTGTTCTTCGCTTGGATCACGGCGCTGCGGGCGATCCGCGCCGCCTGCGGCCAGGTGAACGAGGCGAGGATGACGATCACCGTCCAGATCGTGCGCGCGTCGAGCAGCTGCATGATCACGATGGCGGCCAGCATCAGCGGGATCGCGTAGAAGATCTCGGCGACGCGGGAGACGATCGAGTCCAGCGGCCCGCCGTAGAAGCCCGACAGCGCCCCGAGCGTCCCACCGATCAGTACGAACAGCAGCGTCGCGCCGACCCCCGCGAGCACCGAGGCCCGCGCGCCGTAGACGGTCCGGGCGTAGATGTCACAACCCTGCTTGTCGAAACCGAAGGGGTGGCCCGCGCCGCGCGGGTCCATGCTGAAATCGCCGTTGCAGTACCGCGGGTCCTGATCGGTGAACAGGCCCGGCCAGATCACCACGATCAGCACGAACACGATCAGCACCGCCGCGACGACGAAGATCGGGTTGCGCCGCAGCTGCCGCCACGCGTCGCGCCAGATGCTGGTCGGCGCTCCGGCATCCAGGACGGCGTCGGTGGCGAGCACCTCGACCTCGTCGGGCGGTGCGACGAAGTGCTCCTGGCCGCGGCGCTGCGGGCCCTCGGTCAGGTCAGGCATAGCGGATCCTCGGGTCGAGTGCGGCGTACAGCAGGTCGACGACCAGGTTGGTGAACAGGAAGATGACGATCAGCACCGTGACGAAGGAGACCACGGTGGGCGGCTCGCCCCTGGTGATCGCCTGATACAGCGTGCCGCCCACGCCGGGGATGTTGAAGATGCCCTCCGTGACGATCGCGCCACCCATCAGCGCGCCCAGGTCGGCACCGAGGAAGGTGACCACCGGGATCATCGAGTTGCGCAGGATGTGCACGGTCACCACACGCGGCCTGCCGAGTCCCTTGGCGGTCGCGGTGCGCACGTAATCAGCGGACATGTTCTCCGCCACCGAATTCCGGGTCAGTCGCAGGACATAAGCGAACGACAGCGAGCCGAGCACGAACGCGGGCACCAGCAGTTCGCCGACCGTGGCCTTCCCGGAGACGGTCACCGGAGCGATCCCCCACTTCACCCCCAGCAGATACTGCGCGAGGAAGCCCACCACGAAGACCGGCACCGCGATGACGATCAGGCTGACCACGAGCATCGTCGAATCGAACAGTTTGCCTTTGCGCAGCCCCGCGATCAGGCCGAACAGCACGCCGAAGACCGACTCGATCAGCACGGCCATGAACGCCAACTCGATGGTGATCGGGAACGCGCGGGCGAGTTCGTCCCGCACCGGCCTGCCGGAGAAAGCAGTACCGAAGTCCAGCGTGACGATGCCCTTCAGATACAGCAGGTACTGCACGAGGAACGGCTCGTCCAGGTGGTAGCGCGCCCGCAGCTGCGCCTCGACCGCGGGCGTCATCGGTTTGTCACCGGCCAGCGCGTGGATCGGGTCGCCCGGGACGAGGAACACCAGGGCATAGATGAGCAGCGTCGCCCCGAGGAAGACGGGGATCATCTGAAGCAGACGCCGCACGACGTACCAGGCCATTTCGCCTCCTGGGTAGCGCCGCCGAGCACCACGCGGACGCCCGGCGGCTGCGGCTACTTCTCGATGTTCTCGAAAGCGAACAGACCGTTCCAGGCGAGTTCGGCTTGTCGCACCCGGTCGGATCGGCCCGCCGCGGCCACGTAGTCGAACACGGGGATGTCGGCCAGGTCCTTGATCAGCAGCGCCTGCGCCTGCGCGACGATCTTGTAGGACTCCTCCTGGGTCGGAGCGGCCAAGGCGGCATCGAGCAAGCGGTCGAACTCGGGGTTGGAGTAGTCGACGTTGTTGGTGTCGGAGTAGCTGTAGTACTGCGAGGTGAGGAACTGCAGCATGGTCGGGTAGTCACCTTGCCAGCCGTAGCGGAACGCCTTGTTGATCGTGTGCGCGTTCACCTCGTCGCGGATGTTCTTGAACGTCGGGTACGGCACGCCGATGGCGTCGATGCCGAGGGTGTTCTTGACGCTGTTGGCCACCGCTTCCACCCACGCCTGGTGGCCGCCGTCGGAGTTGTAGGCGATCTCGTAGCGGCCCGACCACGGCGATATCGCGTCGGCCTGCGCCCACACCTTCTTCGCCTCGCCGGGGTTGTACTCGAGCACCTCCGAGCCGGGCAGGTTCGGTTCGAAGCCGGGCAGCGTGCTCGCGGTGAAGTCGCGCGCCGGAAGCCGGGTGCCGTGGAAGATGTTCTGTGCGATCTGCTCCCGGTTGATCGCCATCGAGATCGCCCGGCGTCGCAGCAGCCCTTCCTGGCCGGAGAAGTGCGCGACGTTGGACTGGATGCCGATGTGCTGATTCTGGGCGGTCGGCTTGGTGATCGCGCGGTCGCCGAGATCTTGCTGATAGGAGGTGAGTGCACTGTCCGGCACGGTGTCGAGCGCATCCAGGTTGCCCGACTGCAGGTCGGCGTAGGCGGTGTCGAAGGACTGGTACATCACGAACCGCAGCCCTTTGTTCTTGGCCGGGCGGCCGCCGGGGTAGTCCGGGTTGGGCGCGAGGTCGATCTTGACGTTGTGCTCCCATGCCCCGGTCCGGGCGAACTTGTACGGGCCGTTGCCGATCGGGTTCTCCCCGAATGCCTTGATGTCCTTGAACGCGGCCTCCGGCAGCGGATAGAACGGCGCGTACCCGAGTTCGGTCTCGAAATCGATCGACGGGGCTTTCAGCTCGATGGTGAAGGTGCGGTCGTCGATCACCTTCAGACCCGACATCGTCTGTGCCGTCGGCTTTTCCGCCGATACCTCGTCGAAACCGGCGATGGGTCCGAATACGTAACTCTGCAACTGCGCGTTGCTGCCGAGCGCCCCGTAGTTCCAGGCGTCGACGAACGACTTCGACGTCACCGGGGTGCCGTCGGTGAACTTCCAGTCGGGCTTGATGGTCACCCGGTAGTTCTTCCGATCCGTGGTCTGGATCGACTCCGCCATCTCGTCGTGCGCCTTGCCGTCGGCGTCGTAGTACTTCAAGCCCGCGAACAGCCGGTCGACGACGCGCCCGCCCATGTTCTCGTTGGTGTTGGTGGGCACCAGAGGATTCTGCGGCTCGCCGCCGTTGACGGTGACGATGTCGGCATCGGCGCCGTCGCCCGAGGAACATGCGGACAGCCCGAGGCTCGTAGCCAGTACGACCGCCGCGGTCAGCGCCATCGCTCTGTGGAATTTCAACGCGTCCTCCCGGTGCGAGAAGGGGGGAGCCGATCGGCACCCGCGCGAGGTCCATCAGCGCATGCCGACACGATCCCCCTGTGTTGTTGGCAGAGTAACCACCGGCGCGGGCACTGTCACCTGATTGCTCCGAGTTCGTTGCACTTGTTACCGATCCGGCAACATCGCCGAAACACCCCCAGTTTCGTGCGGAAACGGCCATTCGACCGGAACATTGCTTCCGTTGGGCCGGGGAGCGGACATCCCGGTAGGACGCGCAGTGCGCGGCGTCCGCGGAACCCGGCCTGCACACCGCACGCGGCAGGGGATCACAGTTGATTACTGTCGAACTCGGCTGCGTCGAATCGTGCGCTCAGGCTACGTGGAAAGAAGAGACGAGATGACTGAAACCAGCGCCGACCACAGGGACTCGTATCCGCCGACCGCGGAGTTCGCTGCCCAGGCGAACGCCGACGCGGGGTTCTACGAGCGGGCCGGGGCCGATCGCGAGGCGTTCTGGGCCGAGCAGGCCGGGCGGTTGCACTGGCATGAACCGTTCACACAAGTGCTGGACTGGACCGACGCGCCGGTAGCGAAATGGTTCCTCGGCGGAAAACTCAACATCGCCTACAACTGCGTGGACCGCCACGTCCTGGACGGACACGGCGAGCAGATCGCCATCCACTGGGAAGGCGAACCCGGCGACTCCCGCGCCATCACCTACCAGCAACTACTCGAGGAAGTCTCCCGCGCGGCGAACTACCTCACCGAACTCGGCCTGAACGCCGGAGACCGAGTCGCGATCTACATGCCGATGATCCCCGAAGCCATCGTCGCCATGCTCGCCTGCGCCCGCCTCGGACTGACCCACTCCGTCGTCTTCGCCGGCTTCTCCCCCACCGCCCTGCGCCAACGCATCGACGACGCCGGCGCCCGCCTGGTCATCACCACCGACGGACAATGGCGCCGCGGCAAACCCGCCCCCCTCAAGACCGCCGTCGACGAAGCACTGGGACAAGACCCCACCACCATCGAACACGTACTGGTCGTACGCCGCACCGGCATCGAAATCCCCTGGACCGACGACCGCGACCACTGGTGGCACGACACCGTCACCACCGCATCCCCCACCCACCAACCCCAACCCTTCGACGCCGAACACCCCCTGTTCATCCTCTACACCTCCGGCACCACCGGAAAACCCAAAGGCATCCTGCACACCACCGGCGGCTACCTCACCCAAACCGCCTACACCCACCACACCGTCTTCGACCACAAACCCGGCCACGACATCTACTGGTGCACCGCCGACATCGGCTGGATCACCGGACACAGCTACATCGTCTACGGCCCACTGGCCAACCGCACCACCCAAATCCTCTACGAAGGCACCCCCGACTCCCCCACCCAACACCGCCACTTCGACATCATCGAAAAATACGGCGTCACCATCTACTACACCGCCCCCACCCTCATCCGCACCTTCATGAAATGGGGCAAACAGATCCCCGACGCCCACGACCTGTCCACACTGCGGCTACTCGGCTCGGTCGGCGAACCCATCAACCCCGAAGCCTGGCGCTGGTACCGCGAGACCATCGGCGCCGCCCGCACCCCCATCGTGGACACCTGGTGGCAAACCGAAACCGGCGCCATCATGATCTCCCCCCTGCCCGGCGTCACCGCCACCAAACCCGGCGCCGCCATGACCCCACTACCCGGCATCTCCGCTCGCGTCGTCGACGAAGAAGGCAAACCGGTCCAACGAGCAGAAACCGAAGCCAACGGCTACCTCGTGCTCGACCAACCCTGGCCCGCCATGCTGCGCGGCATCTGGGGCGACCCGCAACGTTTCCACCAAACCTACTGGCAACGCTTCACCGAACAAGGCTGGTACTTCGCCGGCGACGGAGCCAAACTCGACACCGACGGCGACCTATGGATCCTCGGCCGCGTCGACGACGTCATGAACATCTCCGGCCACCGAATCTCCACCGCCGAAGTCGAATCCGCCCTCGTCGGCCACCACACCGTCGCCGAAGCCGCCGTCGTCGGCGCCACCGACCCCACCACCGGCCAAGGCATCGTCGCCTTCGTCATCCTCACCACACACGCCCAACCCGACAACACCCTCATCGACAACCTCAAAAACGAAGTCGCCCGCCAAATCAGCCCCATCGCCAAACCCCGCGAAATCCACATCGTCCCCGAACTCCCCAAAACCCGCAGCGGCAAAATCATGCGCCGCCTCCTGCGCGACATCGCCGAAGGACGCGAACCCGGCGACACCTCCACCCTCGTCGACCCGAGCGTCTTCGAGGCGATCCGGGCGGGCAAGGACTGACTCAGCAGCGCTGAGCGCGGCCGGTGGCGGGCCTGTCACCGGCCGCACCCGTTAGGATTGCGTGAGGTGTGCCGGGAAGTCTGGTCGGCGAGCGGTCGCGCACCGATGAGCCGGTTTCGGTGGGTGCGGCCGCAGTACTGCCCGGCCGCCGCCCGAAAGGTTTCCCGTGATCACGCGAGTGCACTCGGAACTGTCCCGCTACCTCCGCACGGAAACCGTCGGCGGCGCACTGCTTCTGATCGCGGCCGCGACCGCTTTGCTGTGGGTGAACTCGCCCTGGGCAGCGAGTTACCTGTCGATGACCGAGGCGGTCGTGGCGATCCCGCCGCTGCACTTGGAACTGACCCTGGCCGACTGGGCCGAGGACGGTCTGCTCGCGGTGTTCTTCTTCGTCGCCGGGCTGGAACTCAAACGCGAACTGGTCGTCGGCGAACTCGCCGACCGCCGACGTGCCACGCTGCCGGTCATCGCCGCGATCGGTGGCGTGGTGACCCCCGCGCTGATCGCGGCGATCGTCGGGTTCGGCATATCCGGTATGGAACGCGGCTGGGCCATCCCGGTCGCCACCGACATCGCGTTCGCGCTCGCGGTGCTCGCGCTGACCGGTTCGCGCATCCCGGCCGGGGCGAGGGTGTTCCTGCTCAGTCTGGCGGTGGTCGACGACCTGATGGCCATCGTCCTGATCGCGGTGCTGTTCACCACCGCGGTGTCGCTGCTGTGGCTGCTCGTGGCGGCCGGATGCTTCGCCGGGTGGGCGGTGGGGCAACGCGCTCGGATCGGCACGCCGTGGCTTTATGTCCCGCTGGCGCTGATGTCGTGGTACGCGCTGCACGAGGCGGGTGTGCATCCCACGTTGGCGGGCGTCGCGCTCGGCCTGCTCACCCGGGTACGCCCTGATCCCGGTGAACGCGTGGCGCCGGCCACCCGGCTCGAGCACCTCTTCCAGCCGGTCTCCGCCGGAGTCTGCGTTCCCCTGTTCGCCCTGTTCGCCTCCGGCGTTCCGTTGAATCCCACGGTGTTCGGCGAGTTGTGCACCAACCGGCTCGCGCTCGCCGTGATTCTCGGCCTGTTGGTGGGCAAACCCCTCGGGATCTTCGGGATGAGCTGGGTGGCAATCCGGTTGGGCGTCGCGACGCGCCCCAGCGGGCTCGGCTGGCGGGACATGTTCGCCCTGTCGGTGCTCGGCGCGATCGGCTTCACAGTTAGCCTTCTCGTGGCGGAACTCGCGCTCGCCGATGTCGCGGACGCCGAGTTGGCGAAAGCCGCTGTGTTGGTCACATCAATGGCGGCGTCGCTCGCCGGTTCGGCGCTACTGTTGCGGCGTGGGCGTGTCCACCAGGCTCGGCGGGACGCCCGTGCGCTAGAACGTGAACAGTACGGCGGCACGAGCGATCCGCCCGGAGGCGGTAGCCTGCGTGACCACGGAGGGCACCGGGAGCGCCGCCGATCGAACGGGAGTTGAAGCAGTGCCGGGACAGGGAGAAGGGTCGACCAAGTGAGTTTCAACCACGGCGGTAACGGGAGCGGCGCGGAGCGCGGTCGTACGGTCACCTCCATTCCCCTCACGGACGCCGATCCGCTCGGCTCCGCGACCTTCGGGAGCCTGGTCCGCGACGCCGCCGAGCAGATGTCGACCCTGGTCCGTGCCGAGGTCGAACTGGCCAAGGCCGAGGTCACCGGTGAGATCAAGAAGGGCCTGCAGGGCAGCGTCTACTTCATCCTCGCGCTGACCGTGCTGCTGTTCAGCACGTTCTTCTTTTTCTTCTTCCTCGGCGAACTGCTCGACGTGTGGCTGGCGCGCTGGGCGGCCTTCCTGATCGTCTTCCTGCTGATGGTCGTGGCCACGGCGGTGCTGGCGTTCCTCGGATACCGGCGGGTGAAGAAACTGCGCGCGCCGGAGAAGACGATCGATTCGCTCAAGCAGGCGCGCACGGTTCTGCCGCACAGCTTGGGCGCATCCGCGCACGACGACCGTCTCGCGCTGGAGAAGCCCGCTTCCTAGGCGCGCGTGCGCGAGCCGGTACGACGGCTACTAGGCTCGGTCGCCGTGTCGGCGAACTTACTTCCGGATCCGTCCAGCGTCCGTTACGACGGACCGTGGACGCATCGGGACGTGCACGCCAACGGCATTCGATTCCATGTCGTGGATGCTTCGCCCGAGCGGGCCGGCGCTCCGCTGGTCGTGCTGCTGCACGGCTTCGCGGACTTCTGGTGGTCCTGGCGTCACCAATTGACCGGGCTGGCCGAACTCGGCTACCGCGTTGTCGCCGTCGACCTGCGCGGCTACGGCGACAGCGACAAGCCTCCGCGCGGCTACGACGGCTGGACGCTCGCCGGTGACGTGGCCGGGCTCATCCGGGCGCTCGGCTACACCGAGGCGACGCTGGTCGGGCACGCCGACGGCGGACTGGTCTGCTGGACCACCGCGGTGCTGCATCCGCGACTGGTTCGCTCGATCGCACTGGTCGGCTCGCCGCATCCGTCGGCGCTGAAGAGTTCCGTGCTGCGCAACCGCCGCCAGCGTGCGGCCTGGCTGCCCAACTTCCTGCGCTACCAACTGCCCCGGTACGGCGAGCGCCTGCTCACCACCGCCGACGGCTTCGAGGTGGAACGGCTGCTGCGTCAGCGGGTGAGCGTGGGATGGTCGGGCACCGCCGAATTCGTCGAGACCGCCCAGCGGATGCGTTCGGCGATCCGGATTCCGGGCGCCGCGCATTGCGCGCTGGAGTACCAGCGGTGGGCCTTCCGCAGTCAGTGGCGTCCGGACGGCCGCCGGTTCATGGCGACCATGCGCGAACCGATCCACATCCCGGTCCTGGCCATGCGCGGCGATCTGGACCCGTATGTGCTGGCGGCCACCTTCCGCCGCGACCCTCATCTCTCGCCCGAACGGCGGCTGGTCGCCATCCCGGCGGCAGGACACTTCGCCCACCAGGAGAACCCGGACGCCGTGACGACGGAACTGGCCAAGCTTCTCGCCTGAGCGGCCGGGATTGCCTCCCCGGCCACGGATGAGCGTGGCCGGGGTTCCGATTCAGCTGAGTACGCAGGCGCCGGTGTCCACCGCGGCGCCGACCCGTTCGGCCGCGTCGAGCTGGGCGCGGACCTCGGCGAGCGTGAGCACGTAACCGGTGTCGTCGTCGGTGACGGCGGCGCCGAAGACCACGCCGAGCACCTGCCCGTCCGTATCCACCAGCGGCCCACCTGAATTGCCCGCCCTGACCTGGCCGCGGACGGTGTAGACCTCGCGTTCGACGGTGCCGTTGCGGTAGATGGTCGGACCGGTCAGATCCAACGTCTCGCGCACCCGGGCCGCGCTCGCGGTGTACGGGCCGCCACCGGGATAGCCGAGCACGATCGCGCTGTCGCCCGACCGCGCGGGCGCGGGCGCGCGCGGGACCACCGGGGCGGTGAGACCGGGCACGGCGAGCACCGCGACGTCCTTGGACGGGTCGAACAGCACCACATTCGCGTCCAGCGGGCCGCGCGGTGTGTCCACCGCGACGCTCGTGGTGCCCGCGACGACGTGGGCGTTGGTCATCACGCGCTCCGGTGCGATGACGAAGCCCGAGCCCTCCAAGGCCCGCTGGCAGCTCGGCGCGACACCGCGGATGCGCAGCACGCTCTGCTGCAGCGAGGCGGCGACCGGGCTGGCCAGCACGCTCGGATCGGGGGGCTCCACGGCCGCGATCGGCGCCCGCCCGAACGGCCCGATCACGTCCGGCAGGCCGGAGGTGTTGAGCAGCTTGGAGAACTCGTTGGGCAGCCTGCGCAGCCAGTTCGGCGCAACGTCGTTGACGTCGGCGAGCACCCGCGAGCCGTTGATCGCCGTCGCGATGGCCGGCTGCGACGACGTGGCCAGCGGCAGTGCCAGCAGCCACGCGGTGACCAGCACGGCGACCGCCTGCAACACCGCGCCGACCGCGCTGTCCACGCTGCGCGTGAACGGATGACGCATGCCGCTGCGCGCGGCGCGCCCCAGCACCATGCCCGCGACTTCACCGACGATCACCAGCACCACGATGAGCAGCACACCGGTGAGCACTCTGGTGCGCCCCTCGTCGACGTGCACCAGGATGTGCGGCGCGATCAGGATGCCCGCGACCGCGCCGAGTACCACACCGAGGAAGGCCAGCGCGGAGGCCACCGCGCCCTGGCGCCATCCCGAGGAGGCGGCCAGCAGGGCCAGCAGCACGACGGCGATGTCGAGCCAGGCCGACGAACTCATAACGTCATCCCCACGGCGGCGAGTGCGGTCTCCAGATCACGAACGTCCCCGTGGTCCCACGCCCGGTCCCAGCCGCAGGCCTTGCTGATCCCGGCGAGGATGCCGCCGGTCAGACCCCAGACCAGCATCCCGTCGACCTGAAAGGCCGGGCTCTGATAGCCCATGGGGCTGCGGACCAGGAAGCGGTTGGCCGGATCCAGCAGCTGCGCGAGCGGGACGCGCACCACCCGCTCGGTCTCGCTCTGATCGACCACCCCCACCGCGCCCGGCGTGCGCCAGTACGCAATTACCGGCGTCACGTCGAAGCGAGACGGCGGCACGAACAGTTTCGGCAGCACCGCAAACGGCTCGACCCCGGAACGGTCCAGACCGGTCTCCTCGCACGCTTCGCGCAACGCGGTATCGATCGGCCCGGCGTCGCCCGGGTCGACCGCACCGCCGGGGAAAGCCACTTGGCCTCGGTGCTGGCGCATGGTGGAGGCACGCTGGGTGAGCAGCACCTCCGCGTCGGCGGGCAGTCCGCCGGGCGCGGCCGGGTCCGGCTCGGGCGAGCCGCCGAACAGCACGAGCACCGCCGCTTGCCGCGGCTTCGAAGTCAGGGTCAGGGCGCGGCGCAGCACACGCTCCCTGGTCAGGGTGTCGGCGTTCTCCGTAGCCGGTTCAGCCGAGCGGGTCAGCCATTCCGGGATGCCGGGCGGCATTTCGATGCTCAACACACACCTCCCCCGCGCATTCGCTCACCGGCCCGCGTGCACGCCCGCACCGTCACCTCCACCATTGATTCGTCCACCCGCATTGTCACGCGGCCACTCCGAGCTTGCCCGCGACCGTATTCGCGATGTCATCCACCCCGCCGAAAGCCCGCACCACGACGTCGGCGACCGAGCCGTCGGCACGCACCAGCACCGAGATCGGCAACACCGCGGGGGCCCCGACGGCCGTGCGCACTCGCGCGTCGGCGTCCGAAACGCCGGGCAACCGCACCTCCAGCCCACGCAGCCGGGACAGTGCCTTGGCCTCATCAGGGTCGCTGTGCACGGTCAGCACGGTAATCGCGTTCCCGGCGCGTTGGGCGTATTGCTGCAAATACGGCAACTCCTGGGCGCACGGTGCGCACCAGTAGGCCCACAGGTTCAGCAAAGCGGGCTTGCCCGCCAGCGCGGCGGCCAGGTCCACCGGCCTGCCGTTCGCCAGGCAATCCAGCGTTATCCCGGCCAGCGGCCCGCTACCGGTGGCGGCGCCGCTGGGGCAGTCGGGCAAGTGGGCGGCAGCGCGCAGGTCATCGGAGACGCCGGAGGCGGCGGGGGGCGACTGCGGCTCCTCCGTCGCGTCGTCGCCGCGCGGCCACACCGCGACCGCCAGCGCCACCACGACGATCAGACCGGCCAGTGCCCAGCGCCACGCATGCCCCCTCCTCCTTCGGCCCGAGGGCTCCGAGCTCACCGGCCCACCAGCTCCAGCAGATGCTCCCGCTCCGGCCCTTTCACCAACTTGGCCGCGGCCTCCGGATCGGTCGGCCCGATTCCGAACGACGGGCAGTCCTTGACCAGGACGCATGCACCGCACGCGGGCTTGCGGGAATGGCAGACGCGCCGTCCGTGGAAGATCACCCGATGCGAGAGCATCGTCCATTCCTTGCGCTCGATCAGCGCGCCGACGATGTGCTCGACCTTGACCGGGTCTTCCTCGTCGGTCCATCCCCAGCGGCGCACCAGACGGCCGAAATGGGTGTCGACCGTGATGCCGGGCACCTCGAACGCGTTGCCGAGGATGACGTTGGCGGTCTTGCGCCCGATGCCGGGCAACTGGACGAGTTCGGTCAGGGTGTGAGGCAATTCACCGTCGTAGCGTTCCAGCAGCGCTTGGCCGAGCCCGATCAGCGATGCGGCCTTGTTCCGGAAGAAGCCGGTCGGCCGGATGAATTCCTCCAGCTCCGCGCGGTTCGCCTCGGCATATGCGCGGGCATCGGGGTACCGCGCGAACAGCGCGGGCGTGGTGAGATTCACGCGCTCGTCGGTGCACTGCGCCGAAAGTATTGTCGCGACCGCCAATTCGAGGGGTGTGGTGAAATCCAGCTCACAGTGCGCATCGGGGAAAGCCGTCGCCAGTTCGCGGTTCATCCGGCGCGCGCGGCGGACCAGCCCTAGCCGGGTTTCCGCCTGTCGCGCCCTGGTTTTCCGTTGTGGAGCCGCGGCGGCGACCGGCGGCGTTCCGGAGGGCTCGGAGCCGGGCGGAAGCCCGTTCCCGGCGGCGGTGGAGGGGGAGACGCGCACGCGTCCACCATACGGAATCGGCAGACAACGTTGCCCTTCCAGTTCAGTTGCCGTGTTCCATCTGAGACCTCGACGGTGTTTACTGCTCGTCATGCAAGGACTCGCTGTGGTGCTCTTCCCAGTGGTGCTGATGCTGTTCGCACTGGGTATGGAGCGGGTCGAGAACCGGCTCCGCAAGCTTCTCGAACCCGACGAAGAGGTTCAGCAGTACCTGGACAAGGCAAGTAATGCCGAGGTGAAAGAGCTGACGAAGCTCGGTCTGCCCGCCGCGGTGGCCCGGATGCGCAAGCGCCGCTCCCGCGGCGATGAGATGGACGTGGCCCGCGCGAGCTGACCCGGCATGCGCGCCGTGCAATCCACTCGTTACGTGGTGTCCGTCACTACGCTGTAGTGACGCCGCGTAGACTGCGCTGTTGGCCGAGTCGCTTCGGTCCAGTACAGAGCCATTTCCCTAAGGAGCACATTCGTGGACGAGGCCCTCGCCAGAGCAGGCATCTTCCAGGGCGTCGAGCCCACTGCGGTGGCCGCCCTCGCCAAGCAACTTCAGCCGGTGGATTTCCCGCGCGGTCATGTCATCTTCAACGAGGGTGAGCCGGGTGACCGGCTGTACATCATCACGTCCGGCAAGGTGAAGATCGGACGCCGCTCGCCCGACGGCCGCGAGAACCTGCTGACCATCATGGGCCCGTCCGACATGTTCGGCGAGCTGTCGATCTTCGATCCTGGCCCGCGCACCTCCACCGCCACCACGGTGACCGAGGTGCGTGCGGTGACGATGGACCGCGACGCCCTCAAGACCTGGATCGACCAGCGGCCCGAGATCGCCGAGCAGCTGCTGCGCGTTCTCGCCCGCCGCCTGCGCCGGACCAACAACAACCTGGCCGACCTGATCTTCACCGACGTCCCCGGCCGGGTCGCCAAGGCCCTGTTGCAGCTCGCACAGCGCTTCGGCACCCAGGAGGCGGGCGCGCTGCGGGTCACCCACGATCTGACCCAGGAGGAGATCGCCCAACTGGTCGGTGCCTCCCGCGAGACCGTGAACAAAGCGCTCGCCGACTTCGCGCATCGCGGCTGGCTGCGGCTGGAGGGCAAGAGCGTGCTCATCTCCGATTCCGAGCGCCTGGCCCGTCGCGCCCGGTAACGCACGGACTCCTACGCGAAACGCCGGGTTCAGCGCTCCACTGAACCCGGCGTTTCCGTCGTTCCGGCTAGCCGTGCACGCGCAGGTACTCCAACTGCGCCTGCACCGAACTGCGCGCCGCGGGCCACAGCCGCTTGTCCACGTCGGCGTACACGCGCCGCACGACCGCCATCGCGCCCGCATCCGGGCCGAGTGCCCGTAGCGCCTCGCGCACCTGACCGAGGCGCTCGTGCCGATGCGCGATGTAGTAACGGGCGACCGGCTCCAGATCCGGGTGGTCCGGGCCGTGCGCCGGCAGCAACGCCTTGCCCTCGCCCGCGGCGACCAGCCGGTCCAGCGAGGACAGATAGTCGGCCAGCGTGCCGTCGCTGGAGTCCAGCACGGTGGTGCCCGCGCCGAGGATCGTGTCGCCGGTCAGCACGGCGTCGTCGAGGACGAAACTCACCGAGTCGCCGGTGTGCCCCGGCGTGGCCAGCACGGTGATCCGCAGGCCGGCGGCCTCGATCACTTCACCGTCGACGAGAGGGGCGGCGGAGCCGCGCAGGAAACCAGGATCCGTCGCGCGCACCGGCGTCCCGGTCAGCTCGACCAGCCGATCGATACCGCCGGTGTGGTCGTGATGGCGGTGGGTGATCAGTGTGAGAGCGATCCGGCCGCCGGTGGCCTCGGCGATCGCGGCCGTGTGCGACTTGTCCTTCGGCCCGGGATCCACCACCACACAGTCCGACCGTCCCGGTGCGCGCAGGATCCAGGTATTGGTTCCCTCCAAGGTCATCCGGCCCGGGTTGTCGGCGAGCAGCACCGCCGCCGTCTCGGTGACCTGCCGGAGCTGCCCGTAGGCGGGGTGAGTCAACGTCATCGCAAAACCTCGGATAGAAACGGAGCCGACAGTTCCGGTCTAGCGCACCTCGGCGATCAGTTCGACCTCGACCGGAGTGTTGCGGGGAAGTTCGGAGACACCTACGGCCGAGCGGGCGTGCGTGCCCGCGTCACCGAAGACCTGGCCGAGGAACTCCGACGCGCCGTTGATCACGACCGGCTGGTCACCGAATCCCGGTGCCGAGGCGACGAATCCGACCACCTTCACGATCCGCACCACCGCGTCCAGGCCGACCAGGTCGTGCACCGCGGCCAGCGCGTTCAACGCGCACAGCCGGGCCGCCTCCTTGGCCTCCTCGACCGAGACCTCCGCGCCGACCTTGCCGACCGCGGACAGCCTGCCGTTCACGAACGGCAGCTGACCGGAGGTGTAGACGAGCGACCCGGTGCGGATCGCGGGAATGTAGGCCGCGACCGGGGCCACGACCGGGGGAAGGGTGATTCCGAGCTCGGCGAGGTTCTTCTCCCACTGGGTCACCGCGTCACCGTCCTTCTCTACTTGGGCCGCTTGAGGTAGGCGACGTGCTGCTCCCCGGTCGGACCGGGCAGCACGGTGACCAGCTCCCAGCCGTCGGCTCCCCACTGATCGAGAATCTGCTTCGTCGCATGCGTCAGCAGCGGCACGGTCGCGTACTCCCACAGGGTGGTATCACTCATGAGCGATCAGCGTAGCTGTGTTGGATCGCCGTGACTTCGTCGCGGCGTGTTCGCGGCCCCTTTGTGGCTCGCGTTTGCG
>NZ_JBHVDM010000104.1:0-23933 GCF_042802775.1 Nocardia sp. NPDC057455
GACAGGCCCCGAGATGCCGCGCGCCGCGTCGCCGGGGCCCGAGTCGCCGTTTCGAACCCGGTGCCGGGCACGTCGAAAGTCAGTCGGGGATGTGCAGTTCGTGTGTGAACGGTTTGGTGCCGTGGACCGCGGGTCCGCCTTCCGGGTTGGTCTCGGCGCCGTGATTGACCCGCTCGTCGGAGTCGAGCCATTCGGTGACCGGATTGTCGATGTAGCGCCATTCCGTGCCCGCGGGCCACGGACCCTGTCCTTCGTTCCACGGGCCGCGCGCGCTCGCGGCGCCGTTGGACATGTTGAACGCGACGTTCTGGAAACGATCGTCGCCGGGCAGTGCCCCCGGCGGGAAATTGACCGGCAATTCGTTCAACGCCGCGGTGAACTGCTGGAAGTGGGCGATCTCGCGGGTCATCAGGAACGAGAGCGTGTCCTGCACGCCGGGATCGTCGGTGAATTGCTTGAGATACTCGTAGACGATCTTGGCCCGCGACTCCGCCGCGAGATTGCTGCGCAGATCGACCGAGGGCTCCCCGTTGGCATCGACGTATGAACCCGACCACGGCACTCCCGCGGCGTTGGTCACCACGGGGCCACCGCCGCTCAGCGCGAAGTACAGCGGATTGACCGCGGCCTGATGAATCACCTGGTCGCGTCCGTCGGTTGTGGACACGGCCGGCATCCAGTCGCACCGTTCGTTGGCTTGTTTCAGATCGTCGTTGAGCCCGTCGAGCAGCATGGTGATCATGGCGCCGACGATCTCGAGGTGACTGAGTTCCTCGGTGGCGATGTCCATGAACAGGTCGTAGGTTTTCGGGTGCTTGCCACGCAGCAGGAACGCCTGATTGAAATATTGCATGGCGGCCTTCAATTCGCCGTTGGCGCCGCCGAACTGCTCTTGCAGCAGAGTCGCGAACCGTGGATCGGGACGGTCTACGCGAACTTCGAATTGGAGATCCTTGTTGTGTGTGAACATCGCTCTCCTTACCAGTATGGTCGGCTGTTCGAAATGGCTTGCATTGCCTGACACAGCGCAGGACGAGCAGAAATGCGTTACTTGTTCGCTGGCGACGATACGGGCTCCGGCAGTCGGCCGTTCGCAACGACACGAGCCGCGGAAAGGGGAGAAAACGCCGTCGCTTTCGGCCGCCGCCGAAAGCGCTGCTATCGGTAGCGTGGACGCTGACTCTGGTGCGACGGAACTCCGAGCCGCATCCGCCGCGCAGGTGCGAGCGGTGGGCTGTGACCGGTCTGCCCGGCACACATCGCGGAGACCAGTTCCGCGCAGATTTCGTGCGCGCCGAAGCGCGGCGCCCAGCCGAGTTCCCGTCGTGCCTCGGACGAGTCGATCAGGCAGGTGCGGTCGGCAAGGGTCAGCCACGCCGGGTGCAAGGGCAGAAGGCCGGTGCGCCATCCCGTCCAGGCGGCGGCATCGAGTGCCTGCCGGGGCGCGGGCAGGCGGAAACCCCCGAATGCTCCCGCGAGCGCGTTCGCACCCAAGCACGGTTCGGCGGCGAGGTTGAACGCTCCCGCCGCCCGAAGCTGCGCGATTCGCCGGATCGCCGCTGCCACGTCCGAACTGTGCACCAGTTGCAGCCGGAAGTCGCGCCACAGTGGCACGGGCACCAAGCGCCGGCCGAGCAGCCACCGCGGCAACCACGGCGGCAGAATCCAGTCCGCCAATTCCGCGGCGGACTCGGCCTGCGCTATGCCGCACGGTCGAATACGCGCTGTGCGGACGCCGGGGTGGCTCGCCTCGAAGCGGTCCAGCTTCGTCTCCAGCTCCGCCTTGGACGCGCTGTAGGCACTGCCGGGCACCCCGGACAGGTGCCGGTCTTCCGATACCCGGCGCCACCGGTCGGCCGGGGTGTAGGCGGCGCACGAGGACGCGGCGATGAGCTGCGGAACCGCCGCCTCCGTCACGGCGCGCAGCACGTGGTCGGTGCCGGTCGAATTGGTCCGGTGCATCGGCGGATCGTCGCGACGCGGATGGATCCCCCATGCGAGGTGAACGAGGACGTCGGCGCCCGCGCAGGCGGCACGCAGGGTCTCCACGGAGCCGGCGAGACCGATATCGCAGGGCACCCACCGCACGGCCGAGTACGGTTCGTGTGCGCGGTCGGGCGTGCGGCGGGCGATTCCGACGATTTCGCAATCGTCCGCACGCAAAGCGCGCAGCAACGCGGTTCCCACGTTGCCGGTGGCGCCGGTGACGACCACCTTCATACGCCGCGCCGCTCGGACCCGTCGCGGACGGTCACCGGAGTGCTCACAGTCGACGTACCCTCCTCTCGGCTCGCTGCGGGTCGGGTACCCGGAATCGGCCGTCCTAACGTCGTGTGGTCCGCGGTCGCGCAGGGCAGGCCGTGACCGGAGGGGCGGCCGTGCACGCGGGTGTGGTCGGTGCCGGGCCGGGTAGTCGCGGAGCATGCCTACTACAGCTCCACTTCCGCAAGATCGAGCGGGCGCTCCGCGACGAGCCGTGGTGACCGGGGGAGACTCCGGTATCGGTGCGGCGATCGCGGTCGCGCTCGCCGCGGGCGGGACCGATGTCGGTCTGACCTTCCACAGCGACGAGGGCGGTGCGGAGGACACCGCGGCGCAGGTGCGCGAACAGGGGAGGACCGCCGCCGTGCGCCGCCTCGACCTGGCGAACCTGCCGTCCGCCACGTCGGTCGTCGACGAACTCGCCGACGAACTAGGTGGCCTGGATGTGCTGGTGAACTGCGCCGGTACCGGGTCGGCTCAGAAGGCGATGGAAATGGACTTCGACACCTGGCGGCACGTGCTGTCGGTCGACCTGGACGGCGCGTTCCTCTGCGCCCAGCGCGCCGCCGAACACATGATCGCCGCGGGCAGCGGTGGCCGGATCATCAACATCACCAGCGTGCACGAGCACGCCCCGCGCGTCGGCGCCGCCCCGTATTGTGCGGCCAAAGCGGGTCTCGGAGCGCTGACGAAAGTACTGGCGCTGGAACTGGCCGAATACGACATCACCGTGAACTCGGTGGCGCCGGGGGAGATCTCGACACCGATGACCGGTCAGGAAGACGTCGATCCGCGCGAGCAGTCCCGCCCCGGCGTACCGCTGGGGCGAACCGGTCACGCAAAAGAGGTGGCCGCCGTGGTGGCGTTTCTGGCCGGCCCGGAGGCCGGCTATATCACCGGTGCGTCCTATGTCGTGGACGGCGGAATGCTCCTGATGGGCCCGCAGGCGAGCAGCCTGCTGCCCGACGAGAAATGGCGCACACCGTGACCTCGGATCCGGTTATCGCTCGCCGGACGGCTACCGCTGCACCACCGGGGTCAGGCAGCTGGCCGGTGGATCGACGAACAAGCAGAGGGCCGGGCCGCGGGTGGGACGGTAGTCGCCGGGGACTCCGCCCGCGGCGATGACCTGAGTGTAGGTGCCGACGGCGTCGGTGGGGCGGCGGGTGAGTCCGGGATCGGTGCGCACGTCCACGGTGTAGAGCCCGAATCGTGGTGTGTAGCTGCCCCATTCGTAGTTGTCGGTGAGGCTCCAGTAGTTGTATCCCATGATGTTCATGCCGTCGGCCTCGGCGCGCTGGATCCAATAGACGGTGTCACGGAGGTGATCGCTGCGCGTGTAACCGTCGGCGCGGGGGCGGCCGTTCTCGGTGGGCATCCCGTTCTCGACAATGTAGAGCGGTTTACCCGGCAACCGGCGTGAATAGTATTGCAGCGCATAGTAGATGCCCTCGGTGCGCAACGGCAGGTCCCAGATCTGCGGTCCGGGCAGGTTGGGCATCGCCGAACCACTGGCCCGCGCGATGGACTCGAACAGCGACTGCGCCGGGTCGTAGGCGAAGTAGTAGTCGACGCCGACGTAGTCGAGCCGATCCGCGATGCGATCGATCAACGGGCCGTTGACCTGGGCCTCCGAGCCGGCGACGTAGCCCACATTGCTGGTCACCTGCGCACCCGGCTGCCTCTGGTGAATGTAGTCGTAACCGGCGTTGTGCACCTGGGCAACCCGGTCCAGCATCTCGCCGGCATCCGCGGCGCCCCTGCGGACCTCGTGCATGATGTAGGCGACGGGCTCGTTCACGGTCACCCACAACGGGTTGTGTGAGGCGTAGCGGTCCACGACGGCGCGCATGTTGGTCAGCCAGTCGTCGACCATGCGCGGATTGCGCCAGCCCCCTCGGTCGGCGGCCCAGCCGGGATACACCCAATGATCGAGTGTGATCATGGGTCGCATCCCGGCCTGCTCGACACCGGCGATGACGGAGTCGTAGAAACGAAATGCGGCCTCGTCCCACACTCCCGGCGCGGGTTGCACTCGCGCCCACTCGATTCCGAGCCGGAACACCCGGGCGCCGAGGTCCGCCGCGAGCTGGATATCGGAGGCGTATCGGCCGTAGAAGTCGACAGAATCGCCCAGGCCGTCGTATCCGGCGGTGCCGCCGACGTACCGTGTCCAATTGCTGTCGGGCGCATGGCCTTCGGACTGGAAACCAGAAGTCGATACGCCCCACAGGAAATCCCCGCCCAGTGCCGGTAGGCCGGCCACCGGCTGTACGGGCGGGGCGGCCGGGGATTGCGTGGCGAGCAGCAGTGTGGATGCCGCGCCGGCGAGCGCGGCCAGGACGTACCGACGGAACCGAGATCGCATTGGCCCAGAGTAACTGGGGCCGTCCACCGTTTGGCGAAATCCGGGTATCAACGCGATTCGACGACGTGGACGGTCCTGGCCGCTGGTTCGCCGGTGCTATTGCATGGCGAAGCGCAGAAGCGCCTGCATGTCGCCTTGTTTGATCTTGCCTTGACGGTTGAGGACTTCGAGCTGCCAATGGCCGCCGTTGCGGAAGGCGCGGGCCACCGCATTGGCATTGTCGGTGCCGAGCAGTGAGGGCCAGATGTCGGCGACCTGCTGGCTGTTGCCGCCGGTGGCGTCGTAGACCTTGAAGGAGATGTTGTTCGCCTTGTCGAAGGAGCTGCCCTTCTTGAATGCCGCGGCGACGAAGATGATGGCGTCGATCGCGGTGGGTACGTCGGCGAAGGTCACGTGGATGGTCTCGTCGTCGCCGGAGGCGGCGCCGGTCTGCTCGTCGCCGGTGTGCGCGACCGAGCCGTTGCCCAGCGGGTCCAGCGAATCGAGTCCGGCGAAGCGCACCGGCTCGGTGCCTTGCATGAGCACCGCGATCAGATCGAGGTCCACTCCGCGTTTGCGGCGCGCCCAGCCGAGTGCGCCGCCGCTCGTGCCGGAGGACGGATCCCAGCTCACCCCCACACTCAACTTCGTGATACCCGCGAGGTCCGCGGCACCGTCTTCTTTTCTGAGCGTAATCACGACATCAGGATACTGATGCCGGCCTGCCGCGCCCGCGATGGCGAAACGACCGGCGGCGCAGGGCGGTCCCGATTCGTCGCGGCGCGATATCGCAGGACCCGGCACCGTGGCGCGCCGGGACGATCACCGCTGCGCTCGGCGTGCCCACCAGGCCTTGACCAGGCCGGTTGCGCCGACCTGCGCGCGCCGCCGGTTCGGCACGGTGGCGCGGTGGTCGAACACCGCGAAATCGCTGTCCTCGATGCGGTCGAGGATCTCCGAGTACAGCGTGGTCGCCGTGGTGACACACGGGCGGGAACGAGGGTGCAGCACGGCGATTCCGGCGCGTGCGAAGCGGTAGATGTCGCGGTTGATCGCGTGCTGCGCCGCCAGGGCTCTGCGAACTCGGGGCTCGGTACGCCGGCGGATCAGGCACCAGCGCAGGAGATCGCGATCGACTCCGAACGCGGCCAATTCGTCGGCGGGGAGGTAGACCCGGTCGCGCACCAGGTCTTCGGCGACGTCCCGCAGAAAATTGGTCAGTTGGAATGCCTTGCCGAGCGCGGCGGCATGGGGTGCGGCCTCGTCGGCGCAGGGGGTGCCCAAGACCGGGAGCAATTGCAATCCGATGACTTCGGCCGAACCGTAGATATAAGTGTCGAGTGCGGCGCGGTCGCGATAGTCGGTCACGGTCAGATCCATCCGCATCGAGGCGAGGAACGCATCGAACAGTTCCGCTGGAATGCGATAGCGATCGGCGGTGTCGAGAATCGCGGGAAGCACGGCGTCGGCGGCTGCGTCACGATCGCGGAAGTGCCCGGCGAGTGCGTCCAGTTGCCGAGCCCTGTCGGCGGATTCGCGACGCGGATCGAACTCGTCGAGGATGTCGTCGGCGCGGCGCGCGAATCCGTACAAAGCATGCACCGCGGGGCGTTGGTCGGGTGCGAGCAATCGGGTCGCCAGGAAGAAGATCTTTCCGTGGTGGGCGTTGAGTTGCCTGCGGTACCGGTAGGACCGGTGCAGATGCGGGTCGCTGATCGCGGGGGCGGTGCGGGTCATCTCGATTCCGATCATTGTCATCGATCGATTCGGGTGGTGGTGAGCGCGGCTGCCACAGGTACGGTGCGCCGGTGCCGATCCGGACGGAGGCCGGTGATGCGATCCGCGGCAAGCCGCCCGGAGATCAGCACCGGCGGTATCCCCACACCCGGCACGGTCGAGCCACCGGCCAAGACGACGTTGTCGATACCGCGGATCATGTTCGCCGGTCGGAACGGCCCGGTCTGGGTGAACGTGTGCGCGAGCGCGAACGGACTACCCGCGCGCATGCCGCGGCGCGCCCAATCGGCGGGAGTGTCGACGCGCAGTACCTCGACATCGCCGAGTCGCGCGCCGAGCCGATCCTGCGCGATCTTCATGATCTGCTCCGCGTAGCCGGTTCCCGCTCGCTGCCAATCGATCCGACGGCGTTCGAGGTTCGGCACCGGCGCGAGGACCGACAGCAGGTCCCGTCCTGCCGGAGCCGAAGCCGGATCGGTAGCCGTGGGACGGGTGACCAGCAGCGAAGGATCGCGCATCACCTGTCCGCGCACCGCGCTGGCCCGGCTGATCGCCTTGGGCGCTACCGATCGAGTCGTGATCGTCGGAGCTCCAGGCCTTGCGTGAACTCGCGCACCAGACCACGTGATCGGTCCGCCACGGAGTTCCGGCCGGTGAAGGCATCGAAGGGGGTCACGACATTGCAGGCGGCGCGGCCGTCGGACAGGCGATCCAGGCCGGCCAACTGCTATGGGAAATACGTTCGTGGTGGCGCTACCGCGGTGGCCGCAGCAGGAATTCCCCGGCGAGCTGGACCGCTTCGCGTTTGCTGTACCCAGGGTGGTCGGCGACGATGAAGTGGCGGCCGATCGCGAGGGCGAAAGTGAGCGTGCTTCGTGCCTCGATCTCGTCGGGATCGGTGACGAAGGCCGCGAACATCGTGCGCAAGAACTCCATCCGCTCGTTGTCGATACGCCGCAGACGCGTCGCGACGGACTCGTCGTGGCGGGCCCAGGCCCGCACCGCGATATCGATCCGGTGCAGGTCCTCGGCGAAGGTCAGTTGTCCCGCGCGGCGGATCCGCTCGGCGGCATCGCCGCCTTCGGCCTCGGTCTGCGCGATGACCGCTGTGGTGCAGCGGCGTTCCCACTCGTCGAGCATCGCCGTGAGCAACGCCGGACGGCCGTCGAAGTACCCGTAGAACCCACCTTTGGTGACGCCGAGGTCGGTGGCGAGCGTCTCGACGCGGACGGCATCGGGACCTCCGCGGGCGAGGGCCTCCAGGCCCGCCTCGATCCAGCGGGCTCGAGTGGTGCGGGGCACGGCTGGAATCTGGCCACCTCCATTGATCGCGCTGATGTTATACGTTACCGTACAGATCAACTATACGGCACCGTACAAACCGTGTCGCGCAGCGCCATCGAGAGCGCGCCGGGATAGGGAAAGGCCACGATGAACAACAGAAAACGACTGCTCCGCTGGGCCGGCGCGATCATGGTCGTGCTGGGCACGGGACATATGTTCTTGCTGGCGCTCACCGCATGGGAGGACGTCACCGGCTGGATCGATCGGGGCTTGTGGGCGGCCGTCCCGCTCGAACTCGCGGACGGCGACGCTGTGCAGACGACGGAGTCGCTGCGCAACGAGGTCACGTTCTGGGCCGGTCCAGGTTGCTTCGCCGTGCCGCTGATCCTGTTGGGTCTGTTGATCTGGCACCTCGCCGGCCGCGGGGTGGCTGTGCCCGCCGGAATCGGTTGGGGCCTCGCGGCGTGGTGTGCGCTCGGTGGCGTCCTTCTGGTGCCATCCCCGTTCTTCGTCGGAATCGTCGCGGGGATACTCGTCATCGTGGCGGCGCGGAAGGATGACCGACCGGCGAGCGCGACGGCGCAGGATGCGGAGAGCCGCAGCCGAACTGCCCATTGAGCATCGCGTCCCGCAGTCGCGAATCTCCCGCCGACCTGCCCGCCGTGCGGTTGTGAGCTGCGATGATCCCGGGCAGTCGGACGGGGAATCATCCAGATTCCGGCGGCGGGCCGGTGGGCCCCGAGAGTTCCCGGGACGGACAGCAACGCCGGATCGCCTTCAGGGCTGATCCGGAGTGCGATGAGGCTGACCGTTCTGCTCGACGATCAGCCTCTTCGCCTACCTGGAGGGCACGATCGGTGCGGCTCCGGCCGGCCCCGGCGCAGGCGGAACCAGCGCACCGGCGGGTGTATTCGTACCGGGTGCCGACCGCGCAGGCGGCGGCGCCAGCATTTGCAGTGGCAGTGAGGGTGCTTGCGCCGCGGGCCCGCTCCGGGATCCGGGGACGGGCTTGTCGTCGCCGCACGCCGCGGCGCTGTGAGTCGTGCCGCAGGCCGACTCCGGACCGGCCGGAACGATCGGCTCGGCGGCGGCGGTGGCCGCGGCGATGATCAACGAAACCGAAACGCCGACCGGCACCGACCAACGCCCTCGCACAGAGATCAGAGCCATATCGGGTCACCGTAGACCGCGACCGAATTGTCGGCGGTGGCCGTGGATATCGACACTATCGCGAACGAGCGCAGGCTCACCGCGCCCGCACACGCATCGATCTTGATCTGGATCTGATCCACCGAGATCGAACCGTGCGCTCCCGCGAGCGGTTTCGTGCCGATCGTGATGCTGGTGATGGTGCCGGGCTTGATGGTCGTCGACATGTTCGGCAGGGCCAGCGCGCTGCCGCCGACCGCGAGACCGGGCGAGGGCGCGACGGTCACCATGGCGTTCGGGCCGATCGCCGCGGATAGGCCCACGGTGAGGCCGTTGGAAACGTCGGCCTGGCAGCCGATCTGGTATCCCAGCTGCAAGGTCCCGGAGTTCACCGCCTCCCGGCCCTCGCCACCGATGTCGGCGGCCGCGGACAAGGTGACGAATCCTTCCCTGCTGAAGGGTGTCGCGGCGAGATTGGGTACGCGTTGCACGTCTTCCGCGGTTTTGCTGATCCGCAACTCCCAGCCGTCCTCGGTCTCGACGACGCGGGATTTGTCTGCCATCTGATCAGCGGTCGCGGGGGCGGCGGTCATGCCCAGCGCCGCGGTCGCAGCGATGCCGAGCATCGCTATCGTCGAGCCGTTCAATGAAATCCTTAGTGCTGGTAACAGTTCGACGTGATAGTACTGACCCGTCCCGTGCCGCGGCTGAGAAACACCCAGCGATGGGTAGCAGCGAGTTCGCTGCAGTGGTAGAGCCGGTCAGCGGTGGATGTATCCCCTGGTGAGCGGTGCGTCGTCCAGTCGAGGAGCGATGGATTCACCGCCGAGCGCCTGTCGCAGGATCGCTTGTTCGTCCTGGATGACGTGCATGACGGCGTTGATCAAGGCGAGGTGGGTGAACGCTTGCGGGTAATTGCCCCAGTGGCGGCCGGTCCGAGGGTCGATCTCCTCGGCGTACAGGCCCAACGGGCTGGCGTAGCCGAGAAGTTTCTCGCACAGCTGTTTGGCTCGTGTCTTCTCGCCGATCTCCGACAGCGCCGAGACCAGCCAGAACGAGCAGATCGTGAACGCGCCCTCCTCCCCGGCGCATCCGTCGTCGGTCTCACCGACGCGGTAGCGCAAAACCAGGCCGTCCTCGGTCAGTTCGTCGGCGATGGCCAGCACGGTGTTGCGTACCCGGTCGTCATCGGGCGGCAGGAAACGGACCAGCGGAATGAGCAGGGTCGAAGCGTCCAGCGCCGTGCTGCCGTAGTACTGGGTGAATACCCGGCGGGAGTCGACGGCATGGGCGCAGATGTCGGTGTGGATCTCGTCGGCGGCCTGTTGCCAGCGATGCGCGCGGGCGAAATCCTGATGGATGCGGGCCAGCCGGGCGCCGCGATCGGCGGCGACCCAGCACATGACCTTGCTGGAGGTGAAGTGCTGGGATTGTCCGCGGACTTCCCAGATGCCGTGGTCGGGCTCGCGCCAGTAGGTGAGGGCGCTTTTGACCGCACGGCCGAGCAACGGCCAGGCCCGGGCGTCGATTTGATCTTGATGACGGGCGTAGAGGTATACCGCGTCCAGCGCCGCGCCCCACACGTCGTGCTGGCGTTGCCGGTATGCCTCGTTGCCGACGCGCACCGGGGCGGCGTTGTCGTAGCCACGCAAATGGGGGAGGGTCTGTTCGGTGAGATCGGTCTCGCCGCCGATGCCGTAGACGATCTGCATGTCCTGGGCTTCCTCGGTCAAGTCCAGGATGTAGGAGAAGAAGTCGTTCGCCTCCCAGCTGAAGCCCAGTGTGTACAAGCCCCACAGGGCGAAGGCGGAGTCGCGGATCCAGGAGTAGCGATAGTCCCAGTTGCGCTCTCCACCAGGGGTTTCGGGTAGCGACGTGGTGGCCGCGGCAGCGACGGCGCCGGTCGGGGCGAAGGTCAATCCCTTGAGCGTCAGCGCACTGCGGGTGAGTTCCGCGGTCCACGGGTGGTCGGGGAATCGCCCGCCGGCCAGCCAGTGCCGCCAATGGTGGATCGTCCGCAGTAGCCGTTCTTCGGCCTCCTCTGCGTCGCCGGGAGCGTCGCGACTGCCCCAGGCGAGCGCGCAGAAACGAGTGTCGCCCGTCTTCAGCAGAGTGCGGGCGACCGCGTGGGTGCCTTCCAGCCCCAAGCGCATGTCGGTGCTCAAGGTCAGTTGCAGATCGGTCCCTTCGGCGCCGGCCTGGGCGAGGTGATAACTGCCGAGGTAGTCCCACCGAGCGCGATACCTCCCGTACTCGAAGGCCGGTTGGCAATCGAGCCCGAACTGGATCTGGCCGGTCTCGCAATGCACCGTGCGGAGCAGGATGTGCTCGGCGTCGTAATCGGTAGGGGTCCGCCGATGCGCGCTCCGGCCCGGTGTCTGGTGCCGCCACGGCCCGACCAGCAGCACATCGCGCACCGTCGCCCACCCGTCGCCGCTGCGCCAGCTCGTCTCCATGACCATCGTGCCGGGGATGTAGCGACGATCGGTGGGCACGACGATATCGGCGGGAGCGAACCGGAACGAACCGGCGGAACGATCGAGGATGGCCGCGAAGACGCTCGGAGAGTCCATGCGGGGCAGGCACATCCACTCGATGGCTCCACTAGGGGCGATCAGGGCGGTGACCTCGCAATCGGAGATGAACCCGTAGTCGTCGATGCGTGGGAACGCCGTGAGCCGCGGTGTGCGTTCGATCTCGTCCATGCGTTTCTCCATCGTCGTCTCGGCGCTTGCCGTCCGGCCGGAGTCAGGTGACGCTGCCACCAGCCCACCATCTCGTGGGTCGGCTCGGCAAGCCCTGAGCAACTAACGACGATCGTCGGCCGGAGCTCCCTCCGGGCCGACCAGCCGGCGAGCGGCCAGGACGGTGGCGGCGCGGCGTTCGGCGAGGTTGTGGTGATCGGTGCGGGTGGCGTGCATGGCCGCGGTGCGGGCCAGGTCGGTCAGCATGACGATCAGGGTGATGGGCTGGAATTCCGCGGTGATCAGCCGCTGTTCTTGCCCACGGCGGATCTCGGCGAGTTTTCCCGCGATGATCCGGCGGATGGCTTCTTCGGCGGCGGGGATGTGGGTCTGCTCGATCTCGGCCCAGGCCTGCAGGCGAGCGTTGTCGGGGTGGGTGACGTAATGGTCGAAGAGCCGGCCCACATAACCGGGCAGGTCGGCGGCGTCGAGCGCGGTTTCGTCGGTGGTCTGGGTGACCCATTCCTCGGTGACCGCGGCGTACAACTCCTCTTTCCCGGCGAAGTACGCGTAGAGCCGGTCTTTGCTCGCCTTGGCCGCGCCGGCGATGCGATTGATGCGGGCGCCGGCGATGCCGTACCGGGCGAACTCCGCTTTGGCCGCGGCGAGGATTCGCTCACGAGTGGCCTGACCTGCTGCGCGCATGGCCGAATCCTATCTTGCCGAACCTTTTGGTTCGGCTATACAGTTGCCGAACCAAAAGGTTCTGGAAACCGCAGCGGGGAACGAGGATGGTTATGGGCTCTACAGGGACTGGCTGGCGAGAACTCGCTGCGCGGGAGGGCGGGGTGACGGCGGCCGAGCTGGATGCGCTGTGGGCCGATCTGCCCGTCGCGCGCGCCGAGGACATCTTGGGCGAGTGGAAAGGGGCGGCGTTCCCGACCGCGCATCCGCTGCGCAAAGCGCTGTCGGCGAGTCGCTGGTACGGCAAGACCTTCCACAGCCTGCTGAACGCTCAGCCGTTGATCTGTCGCGCCGAGGACGGGTCGCTGTTCTCCGATGTCGAACTCGGCGGCGGTGGGGAAGCGACGCTGTGGAATATCGAGTTCCGCGGCGAGGTGACCGCCACCATGGTCTACGACAGCCGCCCGGTCTTCGACCACTTCAAATGGCTCGACGAGAACACGCTGATGGGCATCATGAACGGCAGGCCCGAGGTGGTGCTGGCCCACGGCGAGTACTTCTACTTCCTGCTCGAGCGAGTTTGAGCGATGGTGACCACCACCGCGCTGCTCTCGCGCGACCCGGCCGAGCCGTTCACCGTCGAAGCCGTCGACATCGACGATCCTCGTGCCGACGAGATCCTGGTCCGGGTCCAGGCCACCGGCATCTGCCACACCGACCTGGTCTCCCGGGCGGCGGGCGCGGCCGATCGTCCCGTGCTGCTCGGGCACGAAGGTGCCGGAATAGTGGAGGCCGTCGGCGCGTCGGTGACCGGTGTGCTTCCCGGCGACCGCGTCGTGTTGACGTTCCGGCACTGCGGAACATGCCGGAACTGCCGAGCCGGGCGGCCTGCGTATTGCGTGCGGGCGGCGAGACTCAACCAGTTCGGTGCCCGGGCGGACCGGTCCTTCCGGGTCACCATCGCGGGAAAACCGGTGCAGGACGGGTTCTTCGGTCAGTCCAGCTTCGCCGCGTACGCGTTGACCACCGCGGACAACACGGTGGTCGTCGACACGCAGGTCGATGCGGCGATCCTGGCTCCACTGGGCTGCGGGTTCCTGACCGGAGCCGGAGCGGTGCTCAATGTACTGCGACCGGACCGGGACGCTCGCGTCGCGGTCTACGGCGCAGGCGCGGTCGGCATGGCGGGCGTGCTGGCGGCCGTGGCGTGCGAGGTCGCCGAACTGGTCGTGGTGGAGCCGTCGCCCTTCCGGCGGGCGCTGGCGCTGGAACTCGGCGCCACCGCGGCCCTGGATCCGGCAGCCGACGACATCGTGCCCGAGATCCGGAAGCTGACCGACGGCGGGGCGACCCACGCCCTCGACACCACGGGATCGTCGCGCGTGCTCGCCACCGCGGCTGCCGGGGCCGCGCTCGGCGGCAGCGTGGTCGCGGTCGGCCTCGGCACCGGGATCCCCGAGATCGACCTGCGGGATATCGTGCTGGGCGGCAAGACGATCCGCGGTTGCCTCGAAGGCGACGCGGTGCCCGCCACGTTCATCCCGCAACTGCTGGACCTGCACGCCGCCGGACGCTTCCCCATCGACCGTCTCGTGACGACGTACCCGCATACCGACATCAATGCCGCGCTCGCGCAGCAGCGGGACGGCAAGGTCGTCAAACCGGTCCTGACTTGGTGACTTGACCTCGACGGTCGCGGCGGACATCCCGATCGGCGCCGGGGCCGGGCACGGATCCGGACGCTGCGGCCGATGCGGGGACGCAGATGCTGTCAGCGTGCATCAGCTGCGCTGCGGCGGGCGGTCCCTTCGGCGCTGAAGACCTGCTGGTTGGTGCGAGACAAAAGGGGGATAACCCGCGAAAGGGCCGATGCGGGCACGGGCATGCGGCTCCCGAGACCGCAGGAAGGGGCCGGCATGGTGTCGAGCACGCTCGCCGCGCTGTACCAGGCGTCCGCGGCGGGGCCGCCCGGTCTGCTGCCCGCGCGCCAGCAGATGGCCTTCTCGCTGGGCTGGCATATCGTGCTGGCCTGTTTCGGGGTGGCGTTCCCCGCCATGATCTACGTCGTGCATCGCCGCGGCATCGTTCGCGACGACCCCGTCGCCTCGGGCCTGGCCAAGCGGTGGGCGACGGTGTCGGCGATCCTGTTCGCCATCGGCGCGGTCTCCGGCACGGTCCTCAGCTTCGAAATGGGCTTGTTGTGGCCCGGTCTGATGGGCCGCTACGGCGACGTGCTCGGCTTGCCGTTCGCCTTCGAAGGGCTCTCGTTCTTCATCGAAGCGATCTTTCTGGGCATCTACCTCTACGGATGGGGTCGCATGCCGCCGCGCAGGCACCTCGCGATGCTCGTTCCCATGGGCGTCGCGGGGGTGGTCGGCACGTTCTGCGTGGTCAGCGTCAACGCGTGGATGAACAACCCGACCGGCTTCCGGCTCGTCGACGGCGAGGTGACCGATGTCGATCCATGGCGCGCGATGTTCAACGACGGCGTCTACCTGCAGTTCGCGCACATGTGGGTCGGGGCCTTCATGGTCGTCGGATTCCTCGTGTCCGGTGTCTACGCGGCGGGTCTGCTGCGGGGACGCCGCGACCCGCACCACCGGCTTGGGTTCACGGTCCCGTTCACATTCGCGACCGTCGCCGCGCTCGCGCAACCGCTCATCGGACACGTGCTGGGTATGCGAGTGCACGACACGCAACCGGCGAAACTGGCGGCGTTCGAACTGGCCACCACCACCGAAGGGCCTGCGCCACTGCGACTGGGAGGCGTGCTCGTCGACGGTGAGGTCAAGGGAGCGCTCGAGATCCCCCGCCTGGGTTCGATCATCGCCCGCAACTCCCTGACCGCGCCTGTCCCCGGTCTGGACACAGTTCCCGTCGAGGATCGGCCACCGGTCAACATCACCCACCTCGGCTTCCAGACCATGGTCGCCATCGGCACCCTGCTCGCGCTCATGGTGACCGTATTCTGGTTGCTGCGCTGGCGGCGCCGCGACCTGCTGGCCCAGCGCTGGTTCCTCTGGGCGGCGGTGGCCGCGGGCCCGTTGGCGATTCTCGCGCTCGAATGCGGCTGGATCGCCACCGAGGTGGGCCGTCAGCCGTGGACGGTGTGGCAGGTGCTGCGTACCACCGACGCCGCCGGCATGAGCACCGGTCTTTGGTGGAGCTATATCAGCGTGTTGTTGGTGTATGTCGGGATGACGGTGGGCGCGATCGTCGTCCTGCGCTCCATGGCCCGCCGCTGGCGCACCGGCACCGCGACCATCACCGCCCCCTATGGACCGGGAGCGTCGCCGGTCGACCAGGCGCAGCGCGCTCGCAGCGTCGGAAAGCCCTGACCGATGGATCTCTCGGACGTGGTCGCCACGGCGATGTTCATCGGGGTGGTGCTCTACGCGCTGTTCGGTGGCGCGGACTTCGGCTCCGGATTCTGGGACCTGACCGCGGGCGGCCCCCGGCGCGGCAGCCGCCTGCGAGTGCTCATCGACCACAGCATCGGACCGGTGTGGGAAGCCAATCATGTCTGGCTGATCTACATCCTGGTGTTCCTGTGGACCGCCTACCCGACGGTGTTCGCCGCCGTGATGACCACCTTGTTCATCCCGATGAGCCTGGCGCTGCTCGGAATCGTGCTGCGCGGTGCGAATTTCGCCTTCCGCAAGTACTCCGCGACCCTCGGTCAGGCACGCCTGTTCGGCGCCTTGTTCGCCGGCGCCTCGCTGATCACGCCGTTCTTCTTCGGCACCGCCGTCGGCGCGATCGCCTCCGGCCGGGTGCCCGCCGAGGGGAACGGCGACGTGTGGCGCTCGTGGCTGAATCCGACCTCGATCCTGGGCGGCACCCTGGCCGTCGGAACGTCCGCCTTCCTGGCCGGGGTCTTTCTGACCGCCGACGCCGCCCGGTCGGGTGATGACGCACTCGCCGGCTATCTGCGGTCTCGCACGCTGATCGTCGGCGGCGTGACCGGAGCGATCGCGATCGCGGCGATCGCCCCGATCCGCCACGACGCACCGACCCTCGGTGCGGGGTTGCTCGGCCGCGCCCTGCCGCTGATCGCGCTGTCGGCCGCCGCGGGCGTGGCCACCCTGGTCCTGCTGTACCGTCGCCGCTTCGGGTGGGCGCGGGTTCCGGCGGCGGCCGCGGTCGCCGCGATCGTCATCGGATGGGCGGTCGCGCAGACGCCGTGGATCCTCGTCGACCAGATGCTCATCGTCGACGCCGCGGGCGCCCGGCCTACTCTGCTCGCACTGCTCGCCGTCGTCGCTGTCGCCGCCGTGACGGTGCTGCCCGCGCTGGCCTACCTGTTCTGGCTCACTCAGACCGACGCGTGGGTCCGGGATCAGCCCGGGTCCCCGGACCAGGCGTAGGACACCGATCGAGCGGCCACGTCCGAGGCCCCGAAGTCCGGCACCGCGAATACCTCGCGACGGATCGGTGAAGCGGTACCGAAAGAACGGTTTGTTTTCGGACGCGGGTGGTATTCGCTGCACGTATCGGCTCGACAGCGCGGTCGCGCCGGTACGCGATCGGGGCATCTCCGCTGCTCGATGACCGGCCGGTTCGACGTATGTCACGAAATAGCTCGCGCCGCACGAGAACGAGATGCCTCCTCCAGAGGATGAACGGCGCGAAGGATTACATCGTGATCGAGGACGTGAACGTGCCCATCACCGACGACGACGACCGAGACCGGATCATCTGGCCCGAGTCCAGCGCTTCGAGCGCGTGGTGGGCGGATGTGATGAGCCACCGATTCCCCCGCACCCAGACCACGACAACGAGTTGACCGCGCCTGAGCCGTCTTCCATTCGCAGCTGGGCTGTCCAGTTGCGGCATGGGCGTAGCCCGAGTAGGGGCCGGTAAGCGCTGTGCCGCACATGATGAAGTGGGCACGCCGGACCATGGCAATGGCGGTGAGCGTGTCGTCGCCGCTTCTCAGCGGCTGGAAAACGCGCAGTTCCGCAGTTCGCCACGAAAACCCGATCCGTGGCGATTCGAGACGGACCGATCAGGGAGGGCGTGCTAGGCGCCGGAACTTTCGGGCTCCGGTGACCGGCGCAGCGCCAGGAGTTTGTCGACGATTTCGATCGCGGTGAGCGAAGGCAGCGCCGTGCCCGCGGCGGCGTCGGTATGGATTCGGGCGGCGATGCCCGCGGGGCACCCGGCCCCCGGCCGTGAGGTGGTGGCGCACGCTGTGCAGCCCTCGACGGCATCGGTGAGATGGGCTTCGACATTGCGCGCGTCGAGCGCGGCGATCAAATCGAGCCCGCTCAAGAAGTTGATCGGCATGTCGATGGGTTCCTCTGGGTCACTGTCCGATCGGTGGGCGGTCGCCCAGGATTGTTGCAGCCTTCCCCGCGACGCGCAGCCCGACTCGGCCGGGACATCGGTGTGGTTCGTCCGATGACCAGTGCCGGCCGAGGTCGGACGGTCGCGCGGCATCGCGAGCTGCGAGCATGGAACTGCTCGCAGGTGATTCCTTTGGGGCGGGCCTGAAACGGTGTGCGGCAGTGTGAATCCATTGCGCGGCCGACCACTTTGTCGACCTACCGACGGCGTTGTCGGGGCGGATGTCCGGCGACATCATTGTCGTTCGAACGAAGAGCAGCACGTGTTTATATAGGCTCCGCATCGGTAATGTAACAGATGGATATAGGTCCTGGGAACCCCTCGGCAAACTCGGGGCGATAGCGTAAGGACGGCTCGTTCCGGTGCTCGCGCGAGGCGGTGGGCGGGCGTAACGGAACGGATCCGCAGCAGGTGTCGAACCAGTCGGCCACTGCGGCGCCCGCGATGTGATGACCGGCACGATATGTGCCGATGATCAGGCGCAGGCGGGTCGGTTGGTGCAGCCATCGCCGCGCGGGGCTCGGCGGTGCAGTGCACGGGTTCAGCAGGTAGTCGGCGTGGTCGGGCGGGGTTTCTCTGTCCCGACCTCAGCGCGCTATCCGTTGTCGCTGCGGGAAGACGTTCAGACGGTGGGCGCGCCCAGCAGCCGGGCCCGCCGGGTGAGGGTGAGTCCGATTCCCTCGGCGGCCGCGCGGACCGCTGCCGCGTGGTTCTCCGGATGGAACCGGTGGGAGGGACCTGCCACACTGATCGCGGCCACTACCCGGTCGGCCTCGCGGACCGGGGCGGCGACGCACACGAGGCCGGGAGTCGATTCCTCGAACTCGAAGGCCACGCCGTCGGCCGCGATCCGATCGAGCTGGGTGCGCAGCGTGCCGGGCAGGATCATCGTTCGCGCGGTGTGGCGTCGAAGCGGTTTTGCCAGTACCTGGTCACGCAGCGCCGCGTCGGCGTTGGCCAGCAGAACCTTGCCGATGGCCGTGCAATGCACCGGCATGCGCCCGCCGATCCGGGACGGGGCGCTTGCCTGCCGGCGTCCGCCGATCTTCGTCAGGTACACGACCTCGGTGCCGTCGAGGATTCCCAGGTGAGCGGTCTCGTGGATGCGCGCGTTGAGCTCCTCCAAGAACGGGATGGCCACCTCGAGCAAGCTCCGCTCGACCGACGCCCGCATCCCCAGCTCGAACAGGTACCCGCCGAGCCGGTATCCGGCCTCCGTCCGGTCCAGCAACCGCACCGCCACCATGTCCGCCAGCACTCGGTGCAGGGTGCCCTTCGGTATGCGGGTCCGCCGTGCGAGCTCAGCCAGGCTCAACGCGGTGTCGTCGATCGAGAACGCCTCGAGCACCGCCATGGTCTTGCCCAGAACGGTCGAACCGTCCACCGCACGACCGGCAACCGCAGCTGACACCGTCGACCTCCAACCCTTCGGGCCGTTCCACTCTACCCGGACGGCGTTCGGCTCAGTGGAACGCATTGCTGGCGGGTCCCTCCCGCCTGCAGCGACAGTGAGGTCACTGTTCCACGCTTCCTCACGAATTCCGGGATTTCGATGCCAACACCTCCAGGCCTTGACCGACCTCCGGCGGACACCGCCACGATTGCCGCCGCCGGCCTGCTCGGCGCGGCTGCCCGCTCCGGCAACCCGTGCGCGCCGGTGCGCGATCTGATCGGTTCCGGCGATGTGGCCGCGGCGTACGCGGTGCAGGAACTGTTGACCGCCGAGCGCCTCGCCGCGGGCGCCGAGATCGTCGGACGCAAGATCGGCTTGACCTCGCCGGCGGTGCAGCGCCAACTCGGCGTCGATCAACCGGATTTCGGAGTGTTGTTCGACGATATGTACTACCCGCAGGACACACCTGTGCCGCTGAGCCGGTTGCTGCAACCGAAGGTCGAAGCCGAAATCGCGTTCGTACTCGCACACGACTTGGTGGACGGGCCGCTCGACGACGAGCAAGTGCGCGGCGCGGTCGGTTACGCCGTGGCCGCGCTCGAGATCGTCGACAGCCGCATCGCGGGCTGGGACATCACCTTCGGCGACACCGTCGCCGACAACGCCTCAAGCGGCCTGTTCGTCCTCGGCGCCGAGCACCACACCCTCGATACCTTCGACCCGGTGTCGGCGCAGATGCGCATGGCGATCGACGGCGCCGAAGTGTCGACGGGAACCGGCGCCGCCTGCCTCGGCGATCCGCTGCACGCCCTGGCCTGGCTGGCGCGGATCACTCGGGACTTCGGTCGGCCACTGCGCGCCGGTCAGATCGTTCTCTCCGGAGCGCTCGGACCGATGGCCCCGATCCAGGGCCCCGCCACCGTCACCGTCGACATCACCGGGCTCGGCTCGGTGACCGCCACCTTCATCCAGGAGTGAAACCCATGAAGCACAACCCCGCCAAGCGCAAAGTCGCGGTGATCGGCTCGGGCAATATCGGCACCGATCTCATGATCAAGGTGATCCGGCACTCCGAGGTGCTGGAGATGGGCGCGATGGTCGGCATCGACCCCGAATCCGACGGCCTCGCCCGCGCCCGCAGGCTCGGCGTCCCGACCACGGCCGAGGGCGTCCACGGCTTACTGAAGCTGCCCGGCTTCGACGAGATCGACGTGGTCTTCGACGCGACCTCCGCCAAGGCCCACGCCGCGCACGCCGCGGTGCTCGAACCGCTCGGCAAACGCCTGATCGATCTGACGCCGGCCGCCCTGGGCCCGTTCGTCGTACCGGCGGTGAACCTCGACGAACATCGCCACGCCCGCAACGTCAACATGGTCACCTGCGGCGGGCAAGCCACCATCCCGATCGTCGCCGCCGTCGCCCGCGTGACACCGGTCGCTTACGCCGAGATCGTCGCGTCCATCGCGTCGAAATCGGCGGGGCCGGGTACCCGCGCCAATATCGACGAGTTCACCGAGACCACCGCCCACGCGATCGAAGCGGTCGGCGGCGCCCAGCGTGGTAAAGCCATCATCGTCCTCAATCCGGCGGACCCGCCGCTGATCATGCGCGATACGGTGCTGTGCCTGGTCACCGCGCCCGACTCCGGCACCCACCAGGCGATTCGCGAATCGGTGGAGCAGATGGTCGCGGATGTGGCCACCTATGTGCCCGGCTACCGCCTCAAGCAACAAGTCCAGATCACCGCCGTCCCGCCGGATCAACCGGTGCACACGCTGCTCGGCCCGGACCCGGCGGCCGCGCCCACCCATCAGGTGACGATATTCCTCGAAGTCGAAGGGGCCGCCCACTACCTCCCGGCCTATGCGGGCAACCTCGACATCATGACCTCGGCGGCGATGCGCTACGCCGAATCCATCGCCGACACGATCGCCGCCGCACCGGCAGGACAGGAAGCGCTCCGATGACCACCCAGCTGTTCATCCAAGACGTCACACTCCGCGACGGCATGCACGCGGTGCGCCACCGGATCACTCCTGAGGACGTGGGGCGGATCGTCGCCGCGCTCGACGCGGCGGGGGTCGACGGCATCGAAGTCGCCCACGGCGACGGCCTCGCCGGAGGTAGCTTGAATTACGGCCCCGGGAGCAACACCGACTGGGAATGGATCGAGGCCGCGGCCGCCAACCTTACGCACGCCCGGCTGACCACGCTGTTGTTGCCCGGTATCGGCACCATCGAAGAACTGAAGCACGCCTACCGGTTGGGCGTCCGGTCGGTGCGGGTTGCCACCCACTGCACCGAAGCCGATGTGTCCGCCCAGCACATCGCCACCGCACGCGAACTCGGCATGGACGTCTCCGGATTCCTGATGATGTCGCACATGGCCGAACCGGCTCGCCTCGCCGAACAAGCGAAGCTGATGGAATCGTATGGGGCGCACTGTGTCTACGTCACCGATTCCGGCGGCCGGTTGACCATGAACGGTGTCCGTGATCGGGTCCGCGCCTACCGACAGGCGCTCGATCCGGGCACCGAGATCGGTATCCACGCGCACGAGAACCTTTCGCTGTCGGTGGCCAATTCCGTTGTCGCGGTGGAAGAAGGCGTCACCCGGGTCGACGCCTCGCTCGCCGGGCACGGCGCGGGGGCGGGCAACTGCCCGATCGAACCTTTCGCCGCCGTCGCCGATCTGTACGGCTGGAAGCACAACTGCGATCTGTTCGCTCTGCAAGACGCCGCCGACGATCTGGTGCGGCCGCTACAGGATCGCCCGGTGCGCGTGGACCGCGAAACCCTCACACTCGGGTACGCCGGGGTCTACTCGTCCTTCCTGCGACACGCCGAAACCGCGTCGCGGCGCTACGGCATCGATGTGCGCACGATTTTGCTCGAGGTGGGACGCCGCGGACTCGTCGGCGGTCAAGAGGATCTCATCGTCGACATCGCCCTCGACTTGCTCGCCGCCTCCGGCAGAGCGAGCGGCTGATCGCAGGCAGTCCTACACATTGCTTGCGACGCACCCGAAGGCACGGAATCGGCTCATCGCAAGCGCTTCGGGAACCGCGGGTGTGCTGGCGAGCCGCCCGGCGGATTCGGCCTGACGGCGCAGGGCGCATGTGCACGAGGCGAAGTCGCTCGGGCGAGCGTTGAAGCGCGCGCGCTCGGTGGAGGAGTCCCTCCAGCGCTTACACAGTGCGCGTGCGAGACTCGCTCCGATGCTCACCTACTTTCAAGCGACTGTCATCGGTGCGGTGCAGGGGGTCACCGAACTGTTCCCGATTTCCAGCCTGGGGCACTCCGTGCTGGTCGCGGCATGGCTGGGAGGCGATTGGGAGAAGCTGACCGGTGAGGGCGAGTCCGGCGCGAGTACACCGTATCTGGCGTTCGTGGTGGCGTTGCACGTGGCGACGGCGGTGGCGCTGCTCGGCTACTACTGGCGGGACTGGTGTGCCATCGTCGCCGGTTTCTGCACCACGCTGCGAACCGGGCGTCTCGACACCATTCCGCAGCGGCTGGCGTGGCTGATCGTCATCGCCACCATTCCCGTCGGCGTGCTCGGCTTTCTGCTGGAACATACCTTGCACGCGTTGTTCGGGGCGCCGATCTACGCCGCGGTCTTCCTATCGCTCAACGGTGTCGTGCTGATCATCGGTGAAGGACTGCGCCGACGGAACGAGCCGTCACTGGCCGAGTACGGCCGGCGGTTCGCCCTGAGCGGCACTGTCACCGCCGAGGCGGAACCGCGCCGACGATCCGACCGGCCGCTGGCCGCCCTCGGGACGGGAGACGCCCTCGGTATCGGCTTCGCCCAAGTCGGCGCGCTGCTGACCGGTTTCAGCCGGGCGGGCTTGACCATGGTCGGCGGTTTGTGGCGCGGTCTCGCACACGAGCACGCGGCCAAATTCGCCTTCCTGCTGGCCACTCCGGCGATTCTGGGCGCGGGGATCCTCGAGATACCGGAACTGGCCGGCCCGGAGACCGACGGCATCCGAGGACCGGTGCTGGTCGGCGCCATCGTGTCGGGGGTGTCGTCGTGGTTGGCAGTGCGGTTCCTGGAGCGGTACTTCCAGACCCGCACGCTGCTGCCGTTCGCCGTGTACTGCCTCGCCGCGGGGACCGTCTCGATCGTCCACTTCAGCTGAGGGTCTCCCTCCGCTGGGCGCACGCGTGATCGAGGACGAACGGCAGTACCGGTCGACCTCTCCGATCCGGCTCCGGGGAGCCGGGATCGATCAACCGGCTATGTATTCGTCGGCCGGCGCGTCTCCCTCGGTGTCGAGGACGACCGATGCGCCCACGGTTGCGCCTGCGACCAGTTCGATCACAGCGGCCGACGACCCCGGTGCGCAGTGGTGCAAGATTTCGGATTCGTAGGTTAGTTCGGCGCTGACGCGCAATTGCGCCGCAGCGGTGGCGAGGTCGTCGTAGCTGAGTGTCCGGTCCCCGGTGAAAGCCGGGTCGCTGCCGCGCAGGGCGCGGGTGCGGTGGGCGTAGGTGACCGGCCGGGGTGATTCGGCGGCGATCTCGGCGGCGACGGTCGGGTCGTCGAGGGCGAGCCAGTCGACCGCCTCGCTGGACTTGCTGTCACCGACGGTGAGGCCGACCTTGATCTCCGGTTCGCCGGGCAGGCTCGTGTCGAGCGTGTCGACCGGCACCACGGCGGCGCCTGTCTTGAGCACGGCCCAGGTGGCGATGACGGCCTCGATGCCGCGATCCAGCCGTACCGCCACGCCCGCGCCGGGGCCGCAGCCGCGCGCGATGAGCACCCGCGCCAACCGCGACGACCGGGTCTCGAGGTCGTGGTAGGTCAGGTCGATGTCACCGAAGATGATGGCGGGGGCGTCGGGGTCGTCCTCGACCGCGGCCACGAGTGCTTGGGTCAGTGTGGTGCCCGCGGTCGGCACCGACGCCTGCGGCGGGGTGACATCTGTTCTGGTCGTGCCCAATTCTCGTTCGGCGGTGTCGAGGATGTCGATGTCGCCGATGGGGGTGTGGGGGTTGGTGGCGATGGTGGTGAGGATGCGGTGGAGGCGGTGGCCGA
>NZ_JBHVDM010000105.1:0-23852 GCF_042802775.1 Nocardia sp. NPDC057455
GTCTCGCTTCGCTCGGAACCGGGAGTTGCGGTGGGCTGGGCGCGTTTGGCGCGATCTTTGGGCATCGTGCATGCGGTTGGTGGTGGCTGGCGGTTGTCGTGTCGACCGGTGATCAGTCGCGGGCGCGGCGGCCGCGCGAACGCGAGCCGGGCCGCGAACGGAACATGCTCGGTCTCGCTTCGCTCGGAACCGGGGATTGAGGTGCGCTGGGCCGGGTGCTCGACGACGTCGGACACCCGGCTCAGGCGTGGTTACTTACTTGTGCCGCCCGTGCAGGAACGGAACGAGCTTGCGCAGCAGTTTCATCGTGGAGTCGGTGCGGCTGTAGCTCAGCAGCGCCATTCCGGGAACGGTGAAGCGCTGCACCGCGATCGAGTGCGGGCGGGTGAACTCGCGCAGACCCGGTTCGCCGTGGATGCGGCCGATGCCGGAATCGCCGACGCCGCCGAAGGGCAGGCCGGGGATGGCGGCGAAGGCGAGCACGGAGTTCACCGAGGTGGCGCCGACGCGCAGCCTGCGGGCGATGTCCAGGCCGTTCTTCTTCGAGTAGACCGCCGAGGACAGGCCGTACTTGGAGTTGTTGGCCAGCTCGACCGCCTCGTCCACGCCGTCGACGGTGCGGATGGTGATGGTCGGGCCGAAAGTCTCCTCGGCCACTGCCTCGGAGTTCTCGTCCACATCGACCAGGACGACCGGTTCGATGAACGGCGCCTTGACCGACTCGGGTCCGCCGAGCACCGCGGTGCCGCCGTTCTTCAGCGCGTCCTCGATGTGGCGGCGCACGATGTCGATCTGGCTCGGCATGGTCATCGGGCCGTAAGCGGCCTTGTCGTCCGAACCGGGCTTGATGTCGGTGAGGATGCGCTTGACCTCGGCGACGAACTCTTCGCGCACCGAGCGGTCCACGTAGACCCGCTCGACGCCGGCGCAGGTCTGGCCGCTGTTGGCGGTGGCGCCCCAGGCGACCGCGTCCGCGGCGGCCTTGATGTCGGCGTCGGCGGCGACGATCACCGCGTCCTTGCCGCCGCACTCCAGCAGCACCGGGGTGAGCCGTTCCGCGGCGGCGGCCATGATCCGCTTGCCGGTGGCGGTGGAGCCGGTGAACGCGATCTTGTCGACCTCCGAGCCGACCAGTGCCGCGCCCGTCGCGCCGTAGCCGTTGATCGTGATGAAGACGCCCTCGGGCAGTTCGGGGTTGGCTGCCGCGAACGCGTCGGCGAGGAAGTTGCCGATGCCGGTGGAGTATTCGCTGGGCTTGAACACGACGGTGTTACCGGCGGCCAGCGCGTAGGCGATGGAACCGTTCGGCGTGTAGACCGGGTAGTTCCACGGGCCGATCACGCCGACCACACCGAGCGGGCGCTGCTCGAGCCGGGCGCTGAAGTTCGACATCAGCGCGCCGGGGGAGACCTTCTTGGGGCCGAGCACCTTCTTGGCGTTCTTGGCCGCCCAGGAGATGTGCTCGAGCGCGAGCATCAGTTCCAGGAAGGCGTCGTCGAGCGGCTTACCGTTCTCGGCGTGGATCAATTCGCAGAACTTCTCCGAGTCCTGCACCAGCTTGCTCGACCAGCGCAGCAGGTGCGTGCGTCGTTCGTCGAAACTCAGCGCGCCCCAAGTGGCGGCCGCTGCGCGAGCCTTGGCGACCGCGGCGGCCACCGCCGCGTCGTCGGCGATGACGTGCGTGCCGATCACCTCGCCTGTCGCCGGATTGACCGACGTCAGTGCCGTGTCGTGATCGGCCGGTTTGGTGTCGGTGGATGTCACAGTGAATCTCCTCTTGCCGTCTGCGGTGGACGGTCGATGCGCGGGTCCGAGTGGACGGACGGCCCGTCCTGTGGATGAGAGAATGCTATGCCACAACTCTCAACAGGTCACCAGCTATGCATCAATTGTCCCCGACTCTGTCGGTGGCGGGTGGGACTATCGGGGATATGTGCGGACGATATGCGACCACGACCAACCCCGGCAGGCTCGCGGTCGAGTTGGATGCGATCGACGAGACCGAGTCCGCTGACCAGGGCTCCTTCACCAACTACAACGTGGCGCCGACCACCCAGGTCCTCACCGTGGTGGAGCGGCACGATCAGGGCAGCAAGGACGACGACCCGAAGCTGCGTCTCCGGCGGATGCGCTGGGGGCTGATCCCGGTATGGACCAAGGCCGCCGAGCCCGGTGTCCCGGTCAAGGGCAAGCCGCTGTTCAACGCCCGCGCCGACAAGGCCGCCACCACGCCTTCGTTCCGCGACGCCGTGAAGTACCGGCGTTGCCTGGTACCGATGGACGGCTGGTACGAGTGGGTCGTCGAGCCGAACGGCGAGAAGGGCGCGAAAGGGAAGGTCGCCAAGCATCCGTACTACATGGCCCACGCGGACGGTTCCCGCCTCTACATGGCCGGTCTGTGGTCGGTGTGGCGCGACCGGTCCCAGCCGGAGAGTCAGCCCCTGCTGTCGTGCACCATCCTGACCACAGACGCGGTCGGCGACCTGACCCGCATCCACGACCGGATGCCACTGCCCATGCCGCAGCAGCACTGGGACGCGTGGCTGGACCCGGATCGCCCGGCGCCCGCGAGCCTGCTCGAGACGCCGTCGGAGGAAGCGGTCGCCGATATCGTGGCCCGCCCGGTGCCCGCGCTGGTCAACAGCGTGCGCAACAACGGACCGAAACTGCTTGCCCGCGTGGAGGATCAGAAGGACGCCGAGCAGATCAGCCTGTTGTGAACGAGTCCTCGGCCGGTGTCGGTCCGGCCGCCGCATGCTCACGCAAGCCGATTGGGTAGCCGGCACTCCTGGCCCAGCGATATCTCGCGGGCCGAGGTGCCGGTGTGACCGCCTAGCGCGACCACACCGGCCCAACTACCGGTTTCGAGCGAAGCGAGACCTAGCAAAAATTACAGCGAGCACTTCACGCTCGGTGAGGCGATATTGAGCCCGCATTTGATGATTCCAGCGACCAGGTCGATCAGCTTGGTGGTGACATTCCCGCTGAGTTTCTCGGCCTTCCCGGACTTGTCGTCACTCTTGGATCCCTGACCGTCGAAGTCGAACACGGAATCGCTGACCTGCGTAACCGGCGAGGCGGCGGCCTCTTGCGCTAGGAGCGTTACCGGAGCGAGAGCCAAGACGAGCACTCCGGACAACGCGACGATCACGGTGCGCACCCGCTGGTGCGTAGACATTCGCATCACATCCTCACGAGTCGGGTCGATCTGGCCAGTTCAGTAACGCACAGATCGCGCCGATGGTGGCCGAATTACGCGGATGTCACGGGCGCGGTCACCGCGGCGGTCAGCCGGATCAGGTCGGCGGGCGCCAGTTCGACCTCCAGTCCGCGCCGTCCCGCACTGCACAGCATCCGGTCCCAGCGCAATGCCGAGTCGTCGATCACGGTGGGCAGCGGCTTGCGCTGACCGAGTGGGGAGATACCGCCGAGCACGTACCCGGTCGTCTTCTCCGCCCGCGTCTTGTCCGCCATGCTCGCCTTCGGCGCGCCGAGCGCCGCGGCCGCGGCTTTGAGCGACAACATGTTCGGCACCGGAAGCACGGCTACCGCGAGCGATCCGGTGGCGAGTTCGATGACCAAGGTCTTGAAAATCTGCTCGGCCGCGACGCCGAGTTCGGCGCCCAGCGCGTCGACCGCCTCGGTGCCGTAGGAGTCGGCGCGCGGATCGTGTCGGTAGGCGTGCACCCGGTGGGACACCTTCGCCTGGGTCAACGCGCGGATCGCCGGAGTCGAGCCTGCTGCCATGGCCAAACCTTAACGGCGGCCGTGACCTGGCAGACAACGGGTTTTCCTGCGCATTCGCCGCGAGCGGAGGAAGGCGGGAACACCGGACGGGTCGCGCATGTTGTAGCCGGTACACCGCGCTCGGACCAATTTCCAGCGCGTGAGCAGGCCCTATGGAGACGTGAAGGAGATGCCTGTGCCCGTGCTGCTCGACGACCGTCCGGTGGGGACCGAGGTGTCCCCGGCGGACGGCGGATTCTCCTTCGATATGCCGATGCCGGTAGATTTGGCAGGTACGGCGATCGAAGGGACAGGTGTGACGAGCGACGATGACGTGGCGGCCGACGATGTCGGCGCCGTCGACGATGCCGAGCTGACACAACGGTTCGAACGGGACGCGCTCCCGTTGCTCGACCAGCTCTACGGCGCCGCGCTGCGCATGACCAGGAACCCGGCGGATGCCGAGGACCTGGTCCAGGAGACGTACGTCAAGGCCTACCAGGGCTTCAAGTCGTTCCGGGAAGGCACCAACCTGCGTGCCTGGCTGTACCGGATCCTGACCAACACCTACATCAACTCCTACCGCAAGAAGCAGCGCCAACCCGCGCAGTACCCGACCGACGAGATCACCGATTGGCAGCTGGCCGCGACCGCCGAGCACACTTCGCAGGGTCTGCGGTCGGCCGAGGTCGAGGCGCTGGACGCGTTACCGGACGACGACATCAAGGCCGCGCTGCAGGAACTCCCGGAGGAGTTCCGCATGGCGGTGTATTACGCCGATGTCGAGGGCTTCCCGTACAAGGAAATCGCCGACATCATGGGCACACCCATCGGTACGGTGATGTCCCGGCTGCACCGCGGCCGCAAGCAACTGAAGGGTTTGCTCGCCGATGTCGCGCGCGAGCGTGGATTCAACCGTTCGGGGGAACGCCAGGAGGTCAAGCAGTGAGTACCGAACGGGACCCCGATATGGAACTCGACTGCACGGCGGTGCTCGCCGACGTGTGGTTGATGCTGGACGGGGAATGCGACGAGGCGACCAGGGCTCGGTTGCAGCACCACATGGAGCACTGCAGTCCGTGTATCGAGGCCTATGGCATCGAGGAGAAGGTCAAGAGCCTGCTCAGCCGCAAATGCGGCGGTGATCGCGCGCCCGAGTCCCTGCGTGAGCGCCTGACCATCGAGATCCGCCGGACGTTCGTCACCAAGGAAACTTCGGTCGACACCTCGGAATAGCCGTCCGTGACACGCGAGCGGCACGCCTTCCCGCTGGAAGTGCGTGCCGCTTCGTGCTTTCGAACCGAGCGTCGCTCAGGCGTTGGGTCGCTTGCCGTGGTTGGCTGCGTTCCCCTTGCGGCTACGCTTCTTACGTCCGCGCTTACCCATGAGTAGTCTCCCTTCTGATTGAAGGCCATTCTTTCACGTGTGGTTGGCTGTAGCGTCAGCGGATACAGGCCAACGAGTGAATGGGGTGCCATGGCTGAGGAAGTGCTCGCCGAGTTGGTGTCGGTCGTCTACCAGGTGGTCGCCAAGGAAGGTGACGAAGTCCAGGAGGGCGACACGCTGGTGATCCTCGAGTCGATGAAGATGGAGATCCCGGTGCTGGCCGAGTCCAGCGGCACGGTGACTTCGATCGGCGTGAAGGAAGGCGACGCGATCAAGGCGGGCCACCTTATCGCGGTCATCTCCTGATCGATTGCGGCGGTAGATCTGCATGGCGACACTGAGCGAGCTGCTGGCCGAGCACACCGACCTACCCGGCGTCGCCGTGGATCATCTGCAGCGGGTGGTGGGCGATTGGCAGCTGCTGGCCGATCTGTCCTTCGCCGATCTGCTGCTGTGGGTCGGTGTGGGGCCGGTGATGGAGGGCGCCGACATCGTGTGTGTCGCGCAGTGCCGTCCCACCACCGCGCCCACCGTGCATCAGGAGGACCTGGTCGGCACGTCAGCCCGGCAGGCCGAACATCCGCAAGTGTTCGATGCGCTGACCAGCGGCGATGTTGTGCGAGCCGACAGCGACGTCGAGGCATCCGGTGTCTATCACCCGCGTCCGGTGCACGCGATCCGCGAGGCCATTCCCGTGCGCTGCGGTGACGACGTGATCGCCGTGCTGAGCCGGGACACCGATCTGCAACGCTCCCGGGTGCGCAGTCAGCTGGAGAGCGCGTATGTGGCGTGCGCGGACGATCTGTGCCAGATGATCGCCGAAGGCACCTTCCCGACCACCGAGGATCGCGCGGCCACCCATTCCAGCCCGCGCGCGGGGGACGGATTCATCCGGCTCGACACCGACGGCATCGTCGTCTACGCCAGTCCGAACGCGCTGTCGGCCTATCACCGGATGGGCTTGCAGGCCGACTTGGCCGGCCAGGATCTCGCCGTCACCACCCGCTCCCTGATCACCGATCCGTTCGACGCGCAGGAAGTGGTCGGCGACATCCAAGCCGCGCTGGCCGGGCGGACCGGACGCCGGATGGAGGTCGAGGCGCGCGGAGCCACCGTTCTGCTGCGCACCCTCGTGCTGCGCCCACACGGCGAACTGGCCGGTGCCGCCGTGCTCGTCCGCGACGTCACCGAGGTCAAGCGGCGCGATCGCGCGCTGCTGAGCAAAGACGCCACCATCCGGGAGATCCATCACCGGGTGAAGAACAATCTGCAGACCGTCGCCGCGCTGCTGCGCCTGCAGGCGCGCCGCACCGAGAACGAGGAGGCGCAGGTCGCGCTCACCGAGTCGGTGCGCCGGGTCACCTCCATCGCGTCGGTGCACGAGATGCTGTCCATGTCGGTGGACGAAGAGGTCGATCTCGACGAGGTCGTGGACCGGCTGCTGCCGATCATGGCCGACGTGGCCACGGTGCACACCACGCGTATCAAGGTGCGCCGCGCGGGCTCGCTCGGGGTCTTCTCCGCCGAACGCGCCACTCCGCTGGTGATGGTGCTCACCGAACTGGTGCAGAACGCCATCGAGCATGCCTTCGATTCGGGTGAAAACGGCACGGTGACAATCCGTTCCGAGCGTTCGGCCCGCTGGCTGGACGTGATCATCAGCGATGACGGCCGCGGACTGCCGCCCGGGTTCAGCCTGGAGTCTTCCGACCGGCTCGGTCTCCAGATCGTCCGGACCTTGGTCACCGCCGAACTGGGCGGTTCCATCGGTCTGCATCCCGGCGCCGATATCGGCACCGATGCCGTCCTGCGCGTCCCGCTGGGCCGTCGTTCCGGCCGCTGACGATCGGCGGTGGGGCGGATCCGCCGCTTCGATACCGTCCGCGGCCGAGCCGATGCGACCTGTTGCTCGGAAGTCGCGGGCGACCGCCCTCGGGTGCGGTTCGCGGCCTGTGGGGCAGTGCGCGTTCGAATGTCCGTATCGAGTGGAATGCGAGGGTGTCGAACGGATTCGCCCGCGGTTCCGCTCGATCGAGAACCGACTACTTTCGCACAGGTCTCGCTCATTCGCGAGTCGAATCGCCGCTCTGCCGGAACGTAATCCGTCCTGTCGCAATTGCCGTTCCGCGCAACCGCATTGGTCGGCTTCGGCGTTTCGTCCGCGAAGCGAGACCGACTATTTCCAGTTCGTGATCCGGGGGCGCATAAACAACACAGCCCGGCACCTATGGGTGCCGGGCTGAAATGCGTTACCGGGCCGGGCTGAATGGCCCGGTAAAGCTGGTCGTCTGGCTCAGACGACGGTGCGGGTGCGGGTGCGCGCGTTGCGACGCTTGAGCGCCCGGCGCTCGTCTTCGCTCATACCACCCCACACGCCGGCGTCTTGTCCGGACTTCAGGGCCCAGGACAGGCAGTCGGCGGTTACGGGGCAGCGAGCGCAGACCAGCTTGGCATCGGCAATCTGCGCGAGCGCCGGACCACTGTTACCCACCGGGAAAAACAGCTCGGGGTCCTCATCGCGACAGATGGCCTTGTGGCGCCAGTCCATTCCTCTGCTCCTTTGCTGGGCGCCGCATGGGGCGCCTATGGGTTTGTGGTTCGTTCACTTGTGCGACTCGAATGTTTCCGCACGGTTGCTTGTGAATGCTTTCACGAACACCGTAGATGTCAATAGGCACGCGGTGCACCGTGGGGAAGCTCACGCTCTGAAGGCCCCCCACACGGGGAAGCCTGCCCGGTCCTTTGTACTCGCTCCACCGGGTTTTCGCAGCACTACCCGCGATGTTTTCGGGGGTGTTTCGCCCTCAGTGCGGCCGCGGGGCGACGACCGCGAGGACGTCGGGCACGGCAGTGAAATCCACCACGTTGCGCTTCCCGATGAAGTCGCCATCGATTTGCAGGCCGATGGGTTCTTTGCACTCGATTCGTACGGTGGGAACGTCGTCTTCGCGAAATAAATTGCGGGACTTGGGGTTTCCGTTACTCGCCAAGAGCTGCCGCGCGAGTAGCAGTGTCGGGACGACGGCCATGGAGCGGACCGCGAACACTCCGAGCCCCGTTTCGAACCGGGTACCGGGGTTGGTGTGCACCGGGGTGGCGTTCAGGTATGTCCACGGTGTGGTGTTGGTAACGAAGGCGTAGTGCACCCCGTCCACGGGATCCCGTCCGGGAATTTCCACCCGAACGCCCGGTTCGGCGCGCTTTGCCCGGAAAAATTGCCGAACGGTTGTTCGAACATATCGCGCGGGGGTGGCGGTGCGGCCGCGGGCGCGGCTGGCGTCGATCGCCTCGCACACGTCGGCGTCGAGCCCGACGCCCGCGCTGAAGCAGAACCAGCGGTCGTCGGCCAGCCCGAGGCCGATCCGGCGATCGGTATCCACGGTGAGCAGGTCGATGAGCTGATTGGTCGCGGTCACCGGGTCGGGGGAGATGCCGAGCGCTCTGGCGAAGACATTCGCCGAGCCGCCGGGGATCACGCCGAGGCGTGGCAACCAGGCTTGACCGTCGTCGAGCACCGGCAGCGGCAGGAATCCGTTGATGGTCTCGTTGACCGTCCCATCGCCGCCGTGCACGACGATCAGGTCCATCTCGTTGGTCGCGGCCCACTGCGCCAGTTCCGCGGCGTGCCCGCGGTGCTGGGTGTGCGCAACGGTCAGCTGGGTGCGGCTCTCCAGCGCGTGCGCCAAGAGGTCCCTGGTCGCCGGCGTAGTCGAGGTGGCATTCGGGTTCACGATCAGCAGCGTCCGCACGATGGCAGCCTAGTTGGCGGCCTGCCCGCGCCGGCAAAGCGGCGAGTGACGCCGCGGGTGCCATTGCGCGGGCATACGCCAGGACGAAGGCGCGACCGAGCGGGTCGTAGGCTTGCCGCGTGAACGAGCGTCAGCCTGGGAAGCGAGGACACCGTGCGCTGTCGCGCACGACGGAGCCGAGTGCGAGCGAGGCGCGATCGTGAGCGAGGAAGAAGCGGCGGCGGTGCCGACGACGGTGCGGGCGGCCGGTGCGCTGGTGACGCTGGAAGGCGTCGTCGCCGTGGGGGTCGCGATCGTGCTGGTGGTGCGCGGACTGCTCGGCCACGACCAATCCACGACGAGCGGCTACGGCACCGCGGCCTGGTTCGGCATCCTCGGCGGCGCGGTGCTGGCCGCGGGCGCCGGCCTGCTGCTGGGGAAACGCTGGGGGCGCGCGATCGCGGTCATCGCGCAATTGCTGCTGCTCCCGGTCACCTGGTCACTACTCACCGACTCGCATCAGCCGGTCTACGGCGCTGCGCTCGGGGTGGTCGCGATTGCCGCGCTGGTGCTGCTGTTCGCGCCGTCGTCCACTCGCTGGATGGCCCAGGACTACGGGGTCGAGCCGGAATAGTCCCCTGCTGCCGTGCGCAGCGCCGCCCGGCAGAGATGGTCGGCGTGCCGGGTTGTTTCCGGTAGCCGGTAACGCGGGGTCAGCGCCAGCACCTGGGCGCAAGCGGTGTCGAGGTCGATGTTGTGCCCCACGGAGACGAACACCGGCTTGACGCCGCTTCTGGTGCGCAACGCGCGCCCGACCACCGCTGCGTCGATGGTGATGTCGGTGGCCGCGCCGCGTTCCGGCCCCGGCTCGGTGTACTCGCCCCATACGGTCTTCGCCACGCCGATCGTCGGCACCCCGGTGAGCAGTCCGAGGTGGCAGGCGAGGCCGAAGCGGCGCGGATGCGCGAGTCCCTGCCCGTCGCAGACCAGCAGATCCGGTGCGGTGTCCAGCTTTTCGAAGGCGGCGAGGGTGGCCGGGATCTCCCGGAAAGCGAGCAGGCCCGGCACATACGGGAAGTCCGCGACGCCGTGCGCGACGGAGGAGGCGACCGGCTGGAGGGTGTCTGCCGCCAGGACCACGACGGCCGCGGCTACGGCGCCGGTGTCGTCGTAGGCGGAGTCGAGCCCGGCCACCGTGGCGAACCGTGCGCCGGGCGGGGTGACCGGCGAGACCAGCGGCCGCAATTCGTCTTGCATCGCCATGGCCGATTCGGCGGTGCTGGGCCAGGACGCGGGGTCGAGTGGCGGGAGCCAGGACATGTGCCCTACCGCGCCTCGGCGGCCAGCTCGCCGAGCGCGTCACCCGCCAGCCGGTAGCCCACCCATTCGTCCTGGGCCACCGCGCCGATCGACTCGTAGAAGTCGATCGAGGGCTGGTTCCAGGTCAGCACCGCCCAGGCCACGCGGCTGTAGCCGTGGTCGATCGCCTCCTTCGCCAGGGCCGTGAGCAGCGCCTTGCCGTAGCCCTTGCCCCTGGTCTCCGGTTTGACGTAGAGGTCCTCCAGGTAGATGCCGTGCACGCCGTCCCAGGTGGAGAAGTTGAGGAACCAGATGGCGCAGCCGAGCAGGCCCGACTCGTCCGCGATCACGTGCGCGAACAGTTTCGGCTCCGGCCCGAACAGCGCGGAGCGCAGCTGCTCGGCGGTGACCGTGCATTCGTGCCGCGCCTTCTCGTATTCGGCCAGGTCGTAGATGAGATCGACCAGGGCGGGCACGTCGGCGGGGACGGCGCGGCGCAGGACGGCGGCGCCGAGGTCGACGGCGGTGGTGTCGGCGGGGCCGGTTCGGGTCACAGTGACGCTCCGTTGGGTATCAGGTTGTGCGCGCGGATCGCGCGCACGTCGTGTTCGTAGCCGAGTACGGTCAGCGCGCCGGTCGACATAGCGAACCGGCGGCCCTCCCGGAGGTCGAATTCCGCCCAGCGGACGATCAGCGCGCGCGAGAAGTGGCCGTGCCCCACCAGCACGATATCCCGCTCCGGCAGCACCGGCGGCACGGCGGCCAGCACCCGATCGGCGCGCTCGCACACCTGCTGCGCGGTCTCGCCGTCCGGAACCGGACCGGTCCAGATGGTCCACCCGGGCACGGACTCGCGGATCTGCGGGGTGGTCAGGCCCTCGTAGGCGCCGTAGTCCCATTCGGCGAGTTCGTCGTCGACCACGGCGCCGGTGAGCCCGGCCAGCTCGGCGGTACGTATCGCTCGGAGCCGGGGGCTGGTGCGTACCAACGGATTCCGCAGTTTCAGCGTGGCGAGCAGCCTACCCGCCGCCCTGGCTTGCTCTTCGCCGCGCTCGGTGAGCGGGAGATCGGTGCGGCCGGTGTGCCGCCGCTGGGTGGACCAGCTGGTCTCGCCGTGCCGGAGCAGCACAACGCGGGCATCGTCGAGTGCGGACATGCCTCCATGATGATCCACCGATGATCATGGTGGTGCGCCGGATCGGACACCTCTGCGGATCCGAACCCGCGCCCACCGCGGCGGACTAGGACTCGATCGGATCCCCCAGCTCGAGCACCACCAGTGGCAGCGGCCGCGAGACCTTGGCCTGGTAGTCCGCCAGCAATGGATTGTTCGCCGTCACCCACGCCGCGAATTCGTCGTACTCGGCTCCCTCCAGCGCGCGCGCCGTGCCTCGATAGGTGGTTGGCCCCCACTCGATGGTGACCGCGGAGTCCGCTTTCACGTTGTGGTACCAGGCCGGGTATCGATCCTCGATGAACGAACTCACGTAGAGGGTTTCGCCGCGGCGCAACAGGCCGAGCGGAATCACATGCGTCTTACCGCTTCTGGCGCCGGTGGTGGTGAGCAGTACGAGTTCACCGCCTTCGTACGCGCCGCCGACCTTGCCCGCGTTGTCGCGGAACTCCTGGATCACGCCGTCGTTCCAGTGCGCGATGTCTTCGTCGGAGTACTTCTGGTTCCACGGCGCGTCGGGATCGTCGTAGGACGTGATAGCAGTGTTGTTTTCGGTTGCGGCGGGGACGGTTTCGCTCATTCGGTCAGTGTGCTCCATGGCACCGACAAATCCGCCGTACCTCACGCGAAAGCGTGTAGTTCGCCCTCGCGCAGCTCGAGTACGGTCGTCCCGATCGTGGTGAGGGAGATCGGGCCGCCTGCGTAGCCGGGCCGTTCCACCGGAATGCGCCCCGCTTCGGTCCCCGTGGCGGGATCGAGGACAGCGAGCGCTCCGGTGGTGGGCAACAGCAGCTTTCCCGCCATGAGCGCCGGTGATCCCAGTGCCCCGCCCGCAGTCCACAGCGGGTCGAAAGTGCTGCCGTTCAAGGCGATCACGCTGTTGCCGGTGAAGACCAGATAGGCCGACCCGATGCGGGTGGTCGTGGCCGTTCGGCTCAACGGCGCCGAGAGCTGATGCACGACAATCGGATTGCCGTTCCCGTCGTACACGGCCAAGCGTGGCGGCAGCGACTCCGCGCCCGTCGTGGCGCCGGGGAAGTAGAGCGCGATCCGGCTGTCGGACACCGCGATCACCCGAGCTTCCGCGGAATCCGCGCCGGGACCGATCAATACATGCGAGCCGTACTCCTCCGGCACCGTGTTGTCCTTGGGGGCCGGGTTCAGCACGGTGAGCCGCCCGGCCGGGTCGGCGGGGCACCGTTCCAACACGGCGAGCCGGGACGGGCTGGAACCGGACGACAGCAGCGTGCAGCCCTTGCGCGGCTGGGTCTTGACGTTCACCGGCGCGTCGACGAAGCCGTACTCCACGGTGCGCACCAGGTCCGAGCGCCACATCTCCAGCCGCTGCGGCCCCTGGGCGAGCAGGTAGGTGCCGTCGACCGACAGCCGCACGTCGCGATCCATATAACTGCTGCGCGCCGTGCGGCGCGCACCGCTGTCACCGGCCAGCATCGTGGCCTGGCTGCAGCCGCGATCGTCGCGGTAGACAGCGATCACCATGCCGTACTGGCCCTCGACCCCGCACAGCGGCAAATCGCGCCGGTACTTCCAGAGCTGGTCACCGGTGCGGGGATCACGGCCGGTGACCGTGTCGCCGTCGGCGGTCACCGTGACACCGCCGGACACGAGCGCCCGCGCGCTCGCACCGTCCGGCGCGTGCCACAGTTCGCGCAACGAGGCGGGCAGTTGATCGGCCGCGGCCGGGGTCGGCACCGTGGACGAAGCGGTCACCGACTCGGTGCCGTGCGCGTCCCCGCGCACCCACACCAAGGTCCCGGCGATCACCACGAGAACCGCGATCGCGACCGCGGAAATGATATCGGCGCGCGTCCGCCGCTCGGGTGCGAGCACGACTGCGAGACTAGCCGATCCGAGCGATCAGGCCGATGCGGCTGCCGCGGGCTCCGCCGCGCTCCCGGCGTCCTCCGCCACCGCGTCACCCTCGCCGGAACGACGACGCCTGCGCCGACGGCGAGCGGGCCGGTCGGCGGTGCCGGTCTCGTCCGCGTCGTCGTCCGCAGCGCCGTGGTCGTCCGAGGCCTCGGTGCCCGGCTCGTCGCCCGCGGTGTTGTCGGCCGCGTCGCCGCTCGGCTTGCGCCGCCTGCGCCTGCGACGAGCGGGCTTGTCGCCCGTGTCGGACTCGGCTGCGGCCTGCTCCGAAGACGTGGTCTCGGCGTCCGCGGGCGAGTCGGTCTCGTCCGCGTCGGTGACGTTCGGTGTGCCGTCGATCGGCTGGCCGCCGCGGGTGCGCCTGCGATTGCGCTTGCGCGGGGCGCGGGCCGGGCGTTCGACCACGACCGCGTCCGGTTCGCGTTCCACTTGCGCCTTGCGCACCACGCCCGTCACGCCCTCGGGAATGCCGAGATCGGAGTACAGGTGCGGCGAGCGCGAGTACGTCTCGACCGGCTCTGGGATGTCGAGGCCGAGCGCTTTGTCGATCGCCGACCAGCGGTTGAGCTCGTCCCAGTCGATCAGCGTGATCGCGACGCCGGTGCGGCCCGCCCGGCCGGTACGCCCGATCCGGTGCACGTAGGTCTTCTCGTCTTCCGGGCACTGGTAGTTGACGACGTGCGTGACGTCGTCGATGTCGATGCCGCGCGCCGCGACGTCGGTGGCGACCAGCACGTCGATGGTGCCCTTGCGGAACTTGGTCAGCGCCTTCTCGCGGGCGATCTGCCCCAGGTCGCCGTGCACCGCGCCCACCGCGAACCCGCGCTCGGCGAGGTCGTCGGCCACCTTCTGCGCCGTACGCTTGGTGCGCGTGAAGATCATCGTGGCGCCGCGGCTCTCGGCCTGCAGAATGCGCGCGACCAACTCGCTCTTGTCCAAGGCGTGCGCGCGATAGACGAACTGCGCGGTGCGGTCGTGCACCGCCGAGTCGTGCGGCTCCTCGGCCCGGATGTGCGTGGGGCGGGTCAGGAAGGTGCGCGCCAGGGTGATGATCGGCCCGGGCATGGTGGCGGAGAACAGCATGGTCTGGCGCTTGTCCGGGACCATGCCGAGAATGCGCTCGATGTCCGGGAGGAAGCCCAGGTCGAGCATCTCGTCGGCTTCGTCCAGTACCAGCACGCCGATCTTGCCGAGGATCAGGTGCTGCTGATCGGCCAGGTCAAGCAGCCGGCCGGGGGTGCCGACCACCACGTCGACACCGGCGCGCAGCGCCGCGATCTGCGCCTCGTAGGGGCGGCCGCCGTAGATGGACGCGACGCGCAGCGGCCCCTGGTGGTTGGTCAGGTACTTGCTCGCGTTCTCCAGATCCTTGGTGACCTGGATGCACAGCTCACGCGTCGGCACGATGACCAGTGCGCGCGGGGTGCCGTCCAGTGGCGTCGTGCCGGATTCCGCGGTCGCGATGCGGTGCAGCAGCGGCACGCCGAATCCGAAGGTTTTACCCATACCGGTGCGGGCCTGACCGATGAGATCTTCCCCGGCGAGTGCCAGCGGAAGGGTCAGTTCTTGAATGGCGAAAGTACGTTCGATTCCGATCTCGCCGAGCGCACGGACGATTTCCGGGCGCACGCCTAATTCGGTGAAAGTCGGGGCGGTGTGCGTGGCGTCCAGTTCGGCCGTCAACAGGGTCTCCGCCAGACCTGGTTCCTGATCGACTGTGATCTTGCTCAGGGTTCGTGCCTTCCTCGTAATCACGTCCCGCGCGCACGAGGTGGGGCGGACCGGGCGGTCCACGACGACCACGACTCCGCAGGCGATACTTCACCCGGCCACGCTCCGGATGCCGGGCGCCTGCCGCGACAAGCGGCGGCTACCTCGCAAAACATCGGCGCGGCGCACTGGTGACGCGGATTGGTGCGCGCACATTTTCCTGTCCAACGAAAACTTCGCACCCGAAACCGGTCAGCGGTCGCAGCGGCGTCTCCGCGATGTGCGTGAGCGCGACGTCCGGCAACTCTGTCGAGCGAAACTTTCCGTTGTCCGACGCGATTGTAGCGTGATATTGTGCGTCGCTCGAATTGCCACTGCGGCGCGCTCCCGGAAATCCGCCGGACCCGCAGCGCGCTTTCGCCGCGCCGGGTACCCACGTACGCTGCGCCACATGGGAATTCATCCGGCGCGGCAAATCTGGGCGACGCTCGAACCGCTACACGATGTCGTCTATTTCGGAACCGGCGTGAAGGAGGCGGGCGTCGGGATCGGCCTGCGCGGCTACTGGCAGACCTACTTCGCTTTCCGCGCCGCGCCGCTGGGGGCGGTGACGCCCGCGACGGTGCAGGCCGTCTTCGCCGGATTCCATCCCGACATGGTGCGGCGCGCACTGCCGGATGCGTGGGAGCGGGCGACGCCGCAACGCTGCCTCGACGCCCGGCTCGACCTGGCCACCGGCCTGCTGCGCGGCATCGGCGCGGGGGACGCGGTGTGCGCTCGCGCGGTCGAGCTGCTCACGCCGGCGCAGCGGGCGGCCGATCCGACCGGCCGGGCGCTGTTCGCCGCCAACGCGGACCTGCCGCTGCCCGCCGACCCGGTGGCCGCGCTGTGGCAGCTGACCACCTCGCTGCGCGAGCACCGCGGCGACGGCCATGTCGCGGCCTTGGTCACCCACGGTCTGAACGGACGTCAAGCGCTGGTGGCCCAGGTGGCCGCTGGTAAGGCGCCCGAATCGGTGATGCGTCCCGCACGCGGGGTGTCGGAGGCGGAGTGGGCCGATGCCTTCGACGAGTTGCGCGCCAGGGGCTTGGTGGCCGGCGAACCGGTCACTCCTACCCTCACCGGCAGCGGCGCGGAGCTGCTCGCCGAAGTCGAGGCCGAGACCGACGACGCGGCGTGGACCGGGGCACTCGCGGTGCTGTCGGCCGACGCGATCACCGAGCTGACCATGTCACTGGCGGCGCTGGTGCGCAGCGTGCAGGAGGCGGTGGTCCCGCCGCTCAATCCGGTCGGCATGGGCCCGAGGTAACACTCCGGGACTTGCCTGTTACCGGCGGTACCGGAATATGAGACTCTCTTCGATGTGAGCCTTGCCGACACTGTCACCATCGCCGCACGCAACGCGTGGGCACTGACCTTCGGCTCCGGCATCGAGGCGCCGGACCCGACTCCCGCGACGATCCTATGGGACGAGCCGCATCGGCAACTGCGGCGATTCGAGCGAGCGGACGCGACCACGCCGGAAGGGGATTCGGCCGTCCTGCTCGTCCCGCCGCTCGCCGCGCCCGCCACTTGTTTCGACCTACGGCCCGAACAGAGCCTGGCGCGCTTCCTGCTGGAGATCGGCCGCAGCCCGTACGTCGTCGACTACGGCGAGATCACCTTCGCCGACCGGCGCATGGGCTTCGAGGACTGGATCGACGACATCCTGCCCGAGGCGGTGCTGCGCACCAGCGCCGATCGCGACGGAGGCGCGGTCGATCTGGTGGGCTGGTCGCTCGGTGGCACACTGGCCCTGCTGACCGCCGCGGCGCACCCCGAGCTGCCCATCCGGTCCATCACGGCCGTCGGTTCACCGCTGGACTACAACCGGATGACCGGCGTGCCGCAACTGCGCGCCGTCGCGAAACTTACGGGCGGCCGGGCCACCTCCACCGTCATCCGCGCGGCCGGTGGCGTTCCTGCGACACTGACTCGAATCGGCTACAAGGTCACCGCCTGGGATCGCGAGCTGACCCGCCCGTGGTTCGTCGCGAGCAATATCGCGCGCACCGAGGCGCTGGCCAAGATGGAGACGATCGACCGGTTCATGGCCGAGATGCCCGGGTATCCCGGCCGCTTCTACGGCCAGCTGTGGGGCAGGTTCATCCTCGCCAACGACATCGGGCGCGGTGTCGTCGTACTCGGCGGACGCCGGATCGAGCTGGCGAAGGTGACCGCTCCGGTCCTGCTGGTCGGCGGGCCCTCCGACGTGATCACCCCGGCACCCGCCGTCGAGGCGGGCGCGGACGTGCTCACCGGAGCGGCGATGGTCCGCTACGAGAGCGCTCCCGGCAGCCACCTGGGCATCCTGGCCGCTCCGACCGCGCGTGACACGACATGGAGTTATCTGGAGAAGTTCCTGGCCGAGACCGCCTGAACCGCGGTGAGTATTACGCTGGGGCACATGGGAGCACAGTCACCTGCCGCGTCAGGTGTTTCGTCGACCGACCCAGCCGATCTCTTCATCCCCGCGAGTCATCCCGGCGTGACCGACCTGTTCGCGGTGCTCGCCTACGGCGAGATCTCCGCGTTCTACCGGCTCGCGGAGGAGGCCAAGCTGTCGCCGACCCTGCGGGGCAGGGTGGCGGTGGCGAAGATGGCCGCGGCCGAGATGGAGCATTTCAAGACGCTGGAGTCCGCGCTGGCCGCCCGCGGCGCCGATGTCTTCGACGCCATGGCGCCGTTCGTGCGCGCGCTGGACGACTATCACGCCTCCACCGACCCGTCGACGTGGCTGGAGTCGATGGTGAAGTTCTATGTGGGTGATGGCATCGCCGCGGACTTCTACACCGAGATCGCGGGCGCGCTGACTCCGGACATCGCCGCGGTGGTCCGCGACGTGCTCGCCGAGACCCGGCATTCGGAGTTCGTCGTCGAGGAGGTGCGCCGGGCGGTCACCGAGAGCCGCTCCGAGCGCGACCGGCTCACCCTCTGGGGGAGGCGGCTGCTCGGCGAGGCGATCACGCAAGCCCAGTTCGTCATGGCGCAGCGCGACGAACTCACCGATCTGGTGCTCACCGCCACCGGCGATCTCAACGGCATCGCGGCGCTGATCGAGCGGATGCAGGACAGTCACGCCGAGCGCATGGCGGTACTCGGCATCTGAGCGCGGGTTATTCGTTCGCCGCGCGGTTGGGCACCAGCCGCAGTCCGGGCGCGTGCATGCTCGCCCGGTCGGCCAGCCAGACCACCACGCTCTGATCGCGGTCGGCTTCCAGGGTCTCGAACGGTACTTCCACCATGCCGTGCACGGGATGGTCGAGGTGCAGCGTTTTGGAGCCCGCGGCGCCGACTCGATGCGGTTTCCAGCGATCCGCGAACTCCGGTAGTTCGCGCAGCGCTTCGATCGTCTCCAGCAGGGTGTCATCGCCCGGCCAGTGAAGTTTGGCGCGGCCGAGCGCGGCGGTGAAAGCGTCGGCGGCCTGCTCCCAGTTGCGCAGGACGCGCCGTGCCGCGGGATGCTCGAAGGTGTACCACGCGAGGTTGGGCTGGTGGGGACCGTCCAGCAGACCCAGCGGGGCCACGAAATCGGCCCAGGCCTGGTTCCAGCTCAGCACGTTCAGCCTCCGGCCGACCACGAACGCCGGCGTCGGTTGCAAGGCGCGCAATATGGTCTCGATCGTCGGGGTCACCCGCTCCTCTGCGGATTCGTTCCCGGGGCACCGGGATTCGTTGCCCGAGGCGAGTGCGAGCATGCCGAAGTGATGGCGATCGTCACCGCTCAGCAGCAGTGCGTCGGCCAAGGCGTCGATCACCGCGACCGACGGGTTGGTGTCACGTCCCTGCTCCAGCCGGGCCAGGTAGTCTGCGCTCACTCCCGCGCGGACGGCGACCTCTTCACGACGCAGACCGGGCGTCCGGCGGCGTCCGCCTTCGGGCATGCCGACGTCCGACGGCCGCAATTCGGCGCGCCGCGCGATGAGGAATTCCGCGAATCCGTTACGAGCCATGCGTCCCATCGTGCCCGGTCCGAGGACGGTTATCCGCGCCCTGTCAGGTCCAGGATAACGGCGGTCTGGCTAGCGGACCGTGGTCCGGTCATTGTCGAAGGCATGACATCTACCTCGGAATCCACCACGTTGAAAACCGGATCGTGGGCGCTCGACGCGGCGCACTCCTCGGTCGCCTTCACCATTCGTCATCTCGGCATCTCCAAGGTGCGTGGCGGATTCACCCGGTTCGAGACCGAATTCGTGGTCGACGAATCGGGCGCGGCCACGATCGGCGCGACGATCCACCTCGACTCGTTCGACACCGGCAACGCCGACCGCGACGCGCATATCCGCACCGCCGACTTCCTCGACGTCGCCAACCGCCCCACGCTGACCTTCCGCGCCACCCGTCCGGTGATCGTCGCGGAGACCTTCGAGGTCGAGGGCGAGGCCACCCTCGGCACGATCACCAAGCCGGTCACCTTGGAGGTCGAATGGGGCGGTGTGCAGGACTTCGGCCCGACCGGCGACCGCCATGCGGGCTTCTCCGCCACCGGCGCCATCAAGCGCACCGACTTCGGCGTCGGCGGCCCGCTGCCCGGCATGCTCAGCGACACCGTCAAGATCGAACTCGAGATCCAGCTCATCGAGCCGAAGTGAACGGCCCCGGCGGCCCCCACTAGCCTGGACTCGACAGCACAGGACTCTCAGGTTCGGAGGTTGGCCGTGGAGGTCAAGATCGGTATTTCGGATAGCCCGCGCGAGCTGGTGATCAACAGCGCGCAGACCCAGGAAGAGGTCGAGGCGCTGGTGTCCGGTGCGTTCGGCGGCGGCGACGGTGGCGTCTTGTCGCTCTCCGACGAGAAGGGCCGCAAGTTCCTGATCCAGGCGTCGAAGGTCGCTTACGTCGAAATCGGTTCGACCACCGGCGGCCGCGTCGGTTTCGCCGCGGTCTGATCCCCGATCCGGCCCATACGCAATCGAGCCCCTGCCCCCGATCGTTCGGGGACAGGGGCTCGTTCGTCGTTGTGACCGCTCAGTCGATCGGGTGCAGCGGCACGTGCTTCAGGCCGCCCCACGCGAGCGAGACGGTGGTGTCGACCGCCTCTTCCTTCGGGATCGGCCGATCGGCCTCCAGCCAGTACCGCGCGGTGAACTGGCTCGCGCCGACCAAGCCGACGGCCAGGATGCGAGCACGATAGGGGTCCAGGCCCGAGTCGTGCGCGACCAGGTCGAAGACCGCGTCCACGCAGGCCTCGGTGGCCTGTTCGACCCGGCGCTGCACCTGCGGCTCGCTGGTCAGGTCGGATTCGAAGACCAGGCGGAAGCCCTGCATCTCGTTGTCCACGAAGTCGAAGTACGCCTGCACCGCCGCGCGCACGCGCTGCTTGTTGCTGGTGGTGGAGCGCAGCGCCTGGCGCACGCTGGACACCAGGATGTCCACGTAGTTCTGCAGCACCGCGAGATAGAGCTCCAGCTTGCTGCTGAAGTGCTGGTACAGCACCGGCTTGCTCACTCCGGCGCATTGCGAGATCTCGTCCATGCCCGCGGCGTGGTAGCCGCGCTGTACGAAGACTTCGCTTGCCGCCGCGAGTAGCTGTTGACGTCGCTCGTCGCGCGGAAGCCGGGTACCGCGTTTGGCGGGTGCCATGGCCTCGGACGACGATCTACGGGACGTCATCCGGTCCACGAGGTCAGTCATTTCGGCTCTCCCAGTCGATTCCCCGGCAAAGGGGTGTGCACCGGGTTATCTCATGAACGATACCCGGTTGTCGCCCGCCCGCGGATCGGGGCCGAGCAACTGGTGCCACCCGGAAAGAATTCTCGCACCGACGGGGCCGCAGGTGTGCCCGTGAGTGGGGATTCGCCGCTGTGAGACTCTGGTCGACGTGACCGACCGACCGGAGAGACCACCCGCCGGGCGGCCTGATGCGCGCCGCCCGGCTGGCTCCGGCGCGCCCGGTTCCGTAGGGTCGGATCACATGGCGAGAACCTGGCCAGAGGCGCGAACCGATGGTGCGGCTCGAACCGGCGCGGCCGAGCGGTCGGGGGCAGGCGGCGGATCACCCGGTCGCCGGGCGAGCGAGCGCAAGCGCGGCGAAACACCCGAACCCGCTGCGGCACAGCCCGATCCGGACCGGGCCGATCAAGACGACGGCGTCGAGGTCTACGACCCGCTCGGTCTCTACGCGCACACGGCCGAACGATCCCACCAGCCACTACGCGCCCGCTGGGATCCCACTTCCCCCGACGACGGCAGGGACCGCGGCCGACCCGAGCGGGACGCGAAGAAGCAGAGCGCGCTCGGCAGATTCGTCTCGACCTACGGCTGGCGAGCCTATGCGTTGCCCGTTCTGGTCGTGATCACCGTCCTGGTGGTCGTGGACGCGATCCGCGCCACCGACGACGACAGCCTCGCGGGCTCGGATCCGGGGCTCGGGCGACTCAGTACGGCCACCGCCACCGCGGGCATCATCGGGGCCCCGCCGGGTGACGGACACTTCTCCACCGATCTACCCGCCGGGGCACTGCCCGAGGGCGGCGCGTTCGCCGAGACCGGGGCGGGCGACTGGCACGTGGTGCCCGGCACCACCGCCCAGGCAGGCGCCGGAACCACGACCGTCTTCCGCTACACCGTGGAGATCGAGAACGGCGTGGACACCGCGGGCTTGGGCGGTGACGAGGCCATCGCCAAGATGGTCGATTCCACCCTGGCCAATCCGAAGAGCTGGGTGCACGACCCCAAGTTCGCGTTCCGCCGGGTCGACCAGGGTGATGCCGACTTCCGCGTCTCGCTCACCTCCCGGGGATCCAGCCGCAAGGAGTGCGGTTTCGACATCCCGATCGATACCTCCTGCTACAACGCCGACGATCGCCGCGTGGTGCTGTCGGATGTCCGCTGGGTACGCGGCGCGCTCGCCTTCGAAGGCGACATCGGGTCCTATCGGCAGTACCTGATCAACCACGAGGTCGGTCACGCCATCGGCTACCACCAGCATCAGGCGTGCGAGAACGACGGTGGGCTGGCTCCGGTGATGATGCAGCAGACCTTCGGCACCAAGAACGACGACATCGCTTCCCTCGACCCACACGGCGTGGTCCCGATGGACGGCAAGCGCTGCCGCTTCAACCCCTGGCCCTACCCGCGGGGATAGGTTGTGTCGGATTTGCCGCGACCGCGTCACGAACGGCGGATGCTCGGTCTCGCTTCGCTCTGAACCCGAGGTCAGGCCGATACCGTCACCATGGGAGGGCAGCGTTGGTCGGACGGAGAGGGTGGTTGTCGCGGCGCGCCGGGTATACGGAACGATGGGCGGGAAGAACGGCCCGGTCGTCGGTGTTGCACAGTTGAACAACCCGCCGAGGGCGTCAACACCGCCGCAGCGATCGGCCAAGCGATTCGAGGAGTCCTGGACGTGTCATCACCCAAGTCCCTGCCGCCACTTGTCGAGCCGGCCGCGGAGCTGACCAGGGATGAGGTAGCCCGCTACAGCCGACACCTGATCATTCCCGATCTCGGCGTGGACGGGCAGAAACGTCTGAAGAACGCCAAGGTGCTGGTGATCGGCGCGGGCGGTCTCGGCTCGCCCGCCCTGCTGTACCTGGCCGCCGCGGGTGTCGGCACGCTGGGCATCGTCGAGTTCGACGAGGTCGACGCCTCCAACGTGCAGCGTCAGATCATCCACGGTGAATCCGACATCGGCCGCCCGAAGGCCGACAGCGCGCGTGATTCGATCCTGGAAATCAACTCCGGCATCGACGTCCGGCTGCACAAGATCCGGTTGGAGCCGGAGAACGCGATCGAGTTGTTCCGCGAGTACGACCTGATCGTCGACGGCACCGACAACTTCGCCACGCGCTACCTGGTCAACGATGCCGCCGTGCTGGCGGGCAAGCCGTATGTCTGGGGCTCGATCTACCGCTTCGAGGGCCAGGTCTCGGTGTTCTGGGAGGACGCCCCGGATGGGCGCGGCATCAACTATCGCGATCTGTACCCGGAGGCTCCGCCGCCCGGCATGGTCCCGTCCTGCGCCGAGGGCGGCGTGCTCGGCGTGCTGTGCGCGTCCATCGGTTCGGTGATGGTGACCGAGGCCATCAAGCTGATCACCGGCATCGGCGAGCCGTTGCTCGGGCGGCTGATGGTGTACGACGCATTGGACATGAACTACCGGACCATCAAGCTGCGTCGCGACCCGGAGCGTCAGCCGATCACCGAGTTGATCGACTACGAGGCTTTCTGTGGTGTGGTGTCCGAGGAGGGCCAAGCGGCCGCGGCCGGCTCCACCATTACCGCGCGTGAGCTGGAGGAATTGCTGGCTTCGGGCAAGCCGATCGAGCTGATCGACGTGCGTGAGCCGGTGGAGTGGGACATCGTGCACATCGAGGGTGCCAAGCTCATTCCCAAGGACCGCATCCTGTCCGGCGAGGCGCTCTCGGAGCTGCCCCAGAACCGTCCGATCGTGCTGCACTGCAAGACGGGTGTGCGCTCAGCGGAGGCCCTGGCCGCACTGAAACGCGCCGGCTTCGCCGACGCCACCCACTTGCAGGGCGGCGTGATCGCCTGGGCCAACCAGGTGGACAAGTCTCTCCCGGTGTACTGAGGCGGTAAACGCCTGCGCGCCTCGCTGCGCGCAGGCGAGTGTACCGAGGCGGGCAGACGCCTACGTGCCTCGCTGCGCAGGCAAGTGGCGGCCGAACAGTGCGATGAGCCATGAATTCGATTCTCAGTCGTGAACCGGCAGAACGGCGGCGACTCGAACTGCCGGGCGAGGCACCGGACCAGCCGATGGCTGGGTATGGAAGCGCTCGTACGCAGTCGACTCGCGAGTGGGTGTTCCTGAAAGCCGAGGTTGTCAGCAGACGCGGCCACACAACCTCAGCTCCGTCTTTCGAGCGAAGCGAGACCGAGCATGCGCCGTTCGCGGCCCGGCTCGCGTCCGAGTGGCCGTCGCGTCCGCGACGAAG
>NZ_JBHVDM010000106.1:0-23354 GCF_042802775.1 Nocardia sp. NPDC057455
GGCGCAAACGCGAGCCGGGCCGCGAACGGGACATGCTCGGTCTCGCTTCGCTCGGAACCGGGAGTTGAGGTGCGCTGGGGGCGACCGGGCGAACTCGCGACATCGTGCACGCGGCTCGCAATGGCCGGTGGACGTTCGTTACTGGTGATCAGCGGCCGCGCAAACGCGAGCCGGGCCGCGAACGGAACGTGCTCGGTCTCGCTTCACTCGGAAGACGGGTTGGGGTGCGCTGGCGCTCTGGGAAAACGGTTGTGGATTAATGTTCGGTGATCCGGATGGCTTGTCGGCGGCGATTTCAGCGGCGACTGTTGCGCGGACGGGCAGGATCGGACGGGGGTGCGGATCGGCGAGCTTGGGCACGCCTGCCCTTTTGGGGCGGCGAGCCGGTAGCGGCTACGCGGCCGACAACCTCGGATAGCTCGTCGAGCGTGGACGGCTTCCTCAGCAGGGCTGGCGTCGATGATCGCGCCACCGCAAGTTGTGACAGCGTCGAGAAGACCTACTGGTCTGCCCCGCCTGACTCGTGTTCGGTCAGATATCGAAGGTCTCGCCTGGCGCGACCGCGTGCACGGGGCCGGTGAACTGTGCTTTGGCCTCGGCGATCACGTCTTCGCGGGAGGTCCACGGGGGGATGTGGGTGAGCAGGAGTTCCTTCACGCCCGCCTCGGCGGCGATCTGGCCTGCCTCGGTGCCCGAAAGGTGAATGCCGGGGGGCCGATTCGCCGGGTCGTGGGTCCAGGAGGCCTCTGCCATCAGGATGTCGGCGCCCTGCGCGAGTTCGTGGACCTGGGGGCACATCGCCGTGTCGCCGGTGTAGACGAAGGTGCGTCCGCTCGCCGTGACGATCCGCAGGCCGTAGGACTCCGGCGGGTGGTACATCCGGCGCGCGGTCACGGTATGTCCCGGCCCGAAGGAGATCGGCTCGCCTTCGGTCCAGGGCCGCATGTCGATCACGTCGGACCAGTCGTCGCATTCCCCGCCGACCTCGGCGGAGGCGTTGCCGATACGCACCGAGGTGTCCGACGGGCCACGCACGATCGCCTTCCCCTCCGGCGGAGTGGGATGGTAACGGCGCCACACCAGCAGGCCGGGCAGGTCGAGGCAGTGGTCGGCGTGCAGATGGGTCAGGAAGATGTCGACCTCGCCGGGATCGGCGTGGCGCTGCAACGCGCCGAGCACTCCGGGGCCGAAATCGATGACCGTCGGCGGCATGTCCGGGCCGGTCAGCAGGTAACCCGACGCAGGAGAGTCCGGGCCGGACACACTGCCCGAGCACCCGAGGACGGTAAGGCGCATTCCCCCATGCTGCCATGCGGAATTCTCACTCAAGAAAGGATCCCCCACATTTCCGCCGGGCCGTGCGCTCACCGCGGCAACGCACCGGTTCCGGCTCGGTCTCCGCGGCGGCTTCGTCGTGCATCTCCAGAGAGTACCCAGCCGGCCAGCAATCCACTCAACGCGCCGAATAGATGGCCCTGCCAAGAGATTCCGGGCTGTCCGGGCAGAACGCCCCACAGCAGCGATCCGTAGAGGGCCAGCACCACGAGTCCGAGCACGATCTGCGCCACGTTGCGAGCGAACCAGCCGCGGGAGATGAGGAAGGTCAGCCAGCCGAATACCAGCGAGGACGCGCCGAGATGCACACTGCCGGTAGCTCCGGTGAGCCAGACGCCGAGCCCGGCCACCAGCCAGATGATCGCGGTGGCGGCGAGCCCGCGACCGATGCCCGCCAGCAGGACGAGGAAGCCGAGCACCAGCACCGGAAGCGTGTTGCCGATCAGATGTGGCCAGCCATGGTGCAGCAACGGGGCGAACAGGACGCCGGTCAGCCCGTCGGCACGGCGCGGCTCGATGCCCGCGGAGTCGAGCCGCCCGCCGACGGCGGTGTCGACCCCCTCGATCCCGTAGAGGACCCCCACGAATCCGGCGATCAGCACACCGGCCCGTAGCCACAGCTGCTTGATCGCGCCGACGCCACCGGTCGACGGCGGCATGGACGGCCCCGGCGCACCGACGGGCTTGCCCAGTTGCGCACGGATCGCCGCGATCCGTTCCGGGTCGAACGACGCCCCGAGTCCCGCGCCTGCCATGGCCACCTCCTCGCCGTGGCGGGGACATGGCCCCGCCTCACCGAGGGTACCGGCGCGGCCGGGGAATCAAGCCCAGAGCTGGCCGTCGAGCCGCTCTTCCGCCTCTTCCAGCGTGCCGTCGTAGGCGCCGGTCGACAGGTACTTCCACCCGCCGTCGGCGACCACGAACGCGATGTCGGCGCGGGCGCCCGCCTTCGCCGCCTTGCGGGCGACGCCGAGCGCGGCATGCAGGATGGCGCCGGTGGAGATCCCCGCGAAGATGCCTTCCTCGAGCACCAGCTCGCGGGTGCGTTTCACCGCGTCGTACGGGCCGACCGAGAAGCGGGTGGTCAGCACGCTCTCGTCGTACAGCTCGGGGATGAATCCCTCGTCGATGTTGCGCAGGCCGTAGACCAGTTCGCCGTAACGCGGCTCGGCGGCCACGATCTCGATGCCGGGCACCTTCTCTCGCAGGAAGCGGCCGGTCCCCATCAGCGTGCCCGTGGTGCCGAGTCCCGCGACGAAGTGGGTGATCTCGGGCAGATCGGCCAGGATCTCCGGGCCGGTGGTCTCGTAGTGCGCCGACGCGTTCGCCGGATTGCCGTACTGGTAGAGCATCACCCACTCCGGGTTCTCCGCCGCGATCTGCTTGGCCAGCGCGACGGCCTGATTGGAGCCGCCCGCCGCGGGGGAATCGATGATCCGCGCCCCGAACATGGTGAGCAGCTGCCGCCGCTCCACCGAGGTGTTCTCCGGCATCACACAGATCAGCCGGTAGCCCTTCAGCTTCGCCGCCATGGCCAGCGAAATGCCGGTGTTCCCGCTGGTGGGCTCCAGGATCGTGCACCCGGGTCGCAGCAGACCGTCGGCCTCGGCCTGCTCGATCATCCGCAGGGCGGGACGATCCTTGATCGACCCGGTGGGGTTGCGATCCTCGAGTTTGGCCCACAGCCGCACGTGGTTGTCACCGTCCCATTGGGGAGACAGGGTGCGCAGGCCGACCAGCGGGGTGTTGCCGAGGGTCGCGATCAGCGATTCGTAACGCGCCACGGGACGGGTCAGCCTCCGGCTACGGCGGGCAGGATGGTGACGCTGGCGTCCTGGGGCACCTCGGCCGCGAGGCCGCCCGCGAAGCGCACGTCCTCGTCGTCGACATAGATGTTGACGTAGCGGTTGAGCTTGCCGTCCTTGAGCAGGCGCTCGGCCAGCCCGGGGTGGTTGGCCTCGAGATCGTCGATGAGCGCCGACAGCGTGGCGCCTTCGGCCTGCACGCGCTTCTCACCTCCGGTGAGGCCGCGCATGATGGTCGGAATGGACACGGTTACCGGCATGAGTACTCCTCGGTTTCGCGAACAGGCATCGGTCTAGTTCTCGTACGCGTCGACGATCCGCACCGGCTCCTCGGTGACCTCACCGTCGACGATCCGGTAGCTGCGCAGCTCGTGCCGCTCGGGGTCGCGGGTGGAGATCAGCACGTAGTGCGCGAACGGCTCGGAGGCGTATGACACGTCGGTCCGGCTCGGATAGGCCTCGGTGGCGGTGTGCGAGTGGTAGATGACCACCGGCGTCTCGTCGGCATCGTCCATCGCGCGCCACACCTTCAACTGCTCACCGGAATCGAAGCGGTAGAACGTGGGCGAACGCTCGGCGTTGACCATGGCGACGAAGCGCTCGGGACGATCCGAACCCTCCGGCCCCGCGATGACACCGCAGGCCTCATCCGGGTGATCGGCGCGCGCGTGCGCCACCATCGCCTCCACGAGGTCGGCCCTGATCACCAGCACGAGTCGCTCACCTTTCCACAACGCCGACCCATCGCAGTCGACAACGAGCCAGGATATTCGGGTATTCCCCCGGCGACGCCGCCCGGTCCCCGGTTCGGGGCATCGCCTGTTCAGACCCCTAACAGATCGCCGTAGGCCGGGATGCCCGCCACCGAACGCGCCGAGCGGATCGCGTCGACGACGGCGCGTTCGACGCAGACCGCGGCGGCTGTGCAGATCTCGTCCAGCACGAGCAGATCGGCGGGGAATGCGGGCGGCAGCGGCAGGTCCATGCCCTCCTCCGCGGTCCCGGTGGCGAGTGCGAAGAGCGTGTCGCCGTCCAGCGGCGAGTGCGCGGGGCGGATCGCCCTGGCCAGCCCGTCGTGCGCGGTGGCCGCGACCCGCTTGCATCCCGCCGGATCGAGCGGGGCGTCCGTGGCCACGACGCCGATCGTGGTGTTGAGCACGGTTCCCTTCACCGGCAGCGCGTTCGCCGCGGCCAATCGCTGCGCCGACGGCGCCCGCAGATCGAAGAATTCCGGCCCGTCGGTGCCGCACCCCCAGGGCAACCCGGTGCGGGGGTCGAACACCGAGCCGACGGGATTCGCCACGATCAGCGCCGCGACGGTGATTCCCGCGGCGGCGCCTTCGCCCAGCGCGACGCTCGCGGTGCCGACCCCGCCTTTGATCGATCCCGCGCGTGCCCCGACGCCGGCGCCGACCGATCCCCGGGCGAAGTCGATGCCCGCCGCCGCCGCGGCCCGATAGCCGAATTCGGCGGTCGGACGGATGTCCCACGCGCCGACCGGAAGATCGAAGATCACCGCGCCGGGGACGATCGGCACCACCCGGCTCGGGTCGGCCGGGTCCATCACGATGCCGGCGCCGTTCTCCTCCAGCCAGCGCATCACCCCGTCGGCCGCGGCGAGGCCGAAAGCACTGCCGCCGGTGAGCAGGATCGCGTCGACCTGGCGGACGGTGTTCATCGGATCGAGCAGATCGGTCTCCCGGGTGCCCGGCCCGCCGCCGCGCACGTCGACCGCCGCCACCGCGCCGCCCGGCACCCGCACGACGGTGCAGCCCGTCGCCGCCCCGGAGCCGAGCGTCGCGTCCCGGTCGAGCACGTGGTGGTGCCCGACCAGCACTCCGGGTACGTCGGTGATCGAATTACGTTCTCCCGGTCCGGCGTTGGCCATCTCTACTCCTCACGGCGCGGAACTTCCGGTCGCTTCGCGCCGATCTTCGCAGCACAGCCGGTCAGGGAGCCAGCGCTTGGAGCAGCGAGTCCTGCATCCAGGTCAGCCAGTGGTACACGTCCAGGTGCGGAGCGCGCGGATCATCGGGTTCGAGATGGTCGGGCGTGTCGGCATCGATGTTCAGCACCGTGCCGAGCGCCAGCCGGACGTCGGTGAGCGCGGTCAACCAGGCGTCGGCCTGTTCGGGGGTGAGGACGATCTTGCCGCCCGCGCTCGGGACGGTGCTCAGCACGACCGACCCCGCCGCCAGCTTGGCGTCGATGATGTCGGGCTCGTGCAGGCCGCGCAGCGCGCTGTTGAGATCGGCGCGTTCGGCGTCCGGCGAGCCGGGCTCGCTGCGATGGAAGTCGGGAAGGAGTCTGCGCAGCCGCGGATCATCCGGCGGGACGGTGTTGCCGGATCGCAGTCCGGTGAGGGCGGCCAAGTCGTCGTCCGGGGCGGACTCGGAGCGTTCGTTCAGCAGTCCCGAGACCGCACCGACCAGCGACCGAAGCACATCGGCCTCACGTGCGTCCATCTCGGAACGCAGTTTGAGACCGCTCAGCGAGTTCTTCCTGCTCCACTTGCGCACGGCGTCAGGGTAGTCGTCCAGGTCAGTCGTCCCGTTGCATGGTGGCCCATAGCCCCGCGGCGTGCAGCCGCTGGACGTCGTGCTCCATCTTGTCCCGGGAACCGGACGAAACCACCGCCTTGCCTTCGTTGTGGACCTTCAGCATCAGTTCGGTCGCCTTCGCTTTGCTGTAGCCGAACAACTTCTGGAAGATGTAGGTGACGTAGTGCATGAGATTGACCGGATCGTCCCAGACGACGGTCACCCAGGGACGGTCCTCCGCCTCCAGGATCTCCGTGTATTCGACCGCTTCGGGTGTCGCCTGTGCCGCCGACAATGTCGCGTTCGCGGCGTCCACAACGACGTCACCCCGGACTGTGTTGCACAAGGCCATAGGGTCAAGAGTACGACTCGACTCCGGATAAACAACACCCACGCAGCCCCGATTCGCGTTTCCGCGGGTTCACCGAGCCGATGCCGGACCCCGTGAGCCGACCGTTCTGTCTACAGTGACAACGTGGACCTGCGTGACGGCGTCGCCAGCACGGCGCTGCTGACCGACCAGTACGAACTGACCATGCTCGCCGCGGCGCTCGCCGATGGTTCAGCGCATCGCCAGTGCACGTTCGAGGTGTTTGCTAGACGTTTGCCCAATGGTCGTCGCTACGGCGTAGTCGGGGGTACCGGCCGGCTGCTCGACGCGCTGCGCCGGTTCCGCTTCGGCGAGGCGGAGCTGGCCGTCGCCGCGTCGTTCTCGGACCGGCGGACGCTCGACTGGCTACGCGACTACCGGTTCACCGGCGACATCGACGGCTACGCCGAGGGCGAGCTGTACTTCCCCGGCTCCCCGATCCTCTCGGTGCGTGGCACGTTCGCCGAATGCGTCGTCCTGGAGACGCTGATCCTGGCGATTGTCAATCACGACAGCGCGATCGCTGCCGCAGGCGCACGGATGGTCAGCGCCGCGGGCGGCCGCAGGATGATCGAGATGGGCTCGCGGCGCACTCACGAGCTGGGCGCCCCGGACTGCGCGCGCGCCGCGTATCTGGCCGGTTTCGACGCCACCTCCAACCTGGAGGCGGTGCGTCGCTACGGGATTCCGGGCGCGGGCACCAGTGCGCACGCGTTCGTCCTGCTGCACAGCGGCCCCGACGGGGCGCACGAGGCCGAAGCGTTCCGCAGCCAGGTGCAGACACTGGGGGTCGGGACGACGCTGCTGGTGGACACCTTCGACATCACCAGGGGCGTCGCGACGGCCATCGAGGTCGCGGGCACCGAGCTGGGCGGCGTGCGGATCGACTCCGGCGATCTCGGCGTCCTGGCCAGGCAGGTGCGCGACCAACTCGACGCGCTCGGGGCCACCAAGACCCGCATCGTGGTCTCCGGCGATCTCGACGAGTACGCCATAGCCGCGCTGCGCGCCGAGCCGGTCGACGTCTACGGCGTCGGCACCGCACTGGTCACCGGCTCGGGCGCGCCGACCGCCGGAATGGTCTACAAGCTGGTCGAGGTCGAGGGGGTGCCGGTGGCCAAACGCAGCAGTCACAAGCAGTCCCGCGGCGGCACCAAGAAGGTGATCCGACTGGCCCGCGACACCGGAACGATCGTCGAGGAGATCGTCTACCCTGCGGCCGGACCGGTGCCCCCGGCCAACGGCTTCGAAGCCAGGGAGCCGCTCGTCCCGCTGGTGCGCGGCGGTGAGCGGGTCGAGGACCTGCCCACGCTCGCCGAGAGCCGGGACCTGGTCGCCCGGGGCCTGATCAGCCTGCCGTGGGAGGGCCTCAAGCTCTCGGCGGGTGAGCCCGCCGTGGTGACCACCTTCGCCTGAGGTCAGCGCCTGCGCGGGTCGACGCGGGCGACCAGCAGCAGTCCGGCGGCGAAAAGCAGCGCGAACACCACACCGGTGATCCCGAACCACACCCATGCCGACGGCTCCGCGGGACGGGAACCCAGCAGGAAGAAGACCGCGAGAAAGACGATGGTGCCGACGATTACGCTGCGAAACAGTCTGGCAGGGCTCATGAAAGGGTCTCCATGTGGAAAGGCGGCGAACCTCGCCGCCGACGAAAGGGTCACTCGGTAATCACCCTGAGCGGTGGTCGCGTTTACATCGCGGCTCGCTGAATTCCCGCGAGTCGGGTGAACGCGCGTCCGACCGAGCGGCAGAATCTCAATCAGTCATTCAGCACACCGCGGGAGGTCGCCATGACCCGGGCACTGATCATCGTCGACGTCCAGAACGATTTCTGCGAGGGCGGTTCACTCGCGGTCACCGGTGGAGCCGCCGTGGCGGCCCGGATCAGCGAGCACCTCACCACGGCGAAATACGGCGCGATCGTCGCGACCCGCGACTATCACATCGATCCCGGCGCGCACTTCTCCGACGCGCCCGACTACATCGACAGCTGGCCGCCGCATTGCCTGGTCGGCACGCCGGGCGCCGATTTCCACCCGGCGCTGACCACCGGACCGATCCAGGCCGTCTTCTCCAAGGGCGCGTACTCGGCGGCCTACTCCGGGTTCGAGGGCACGACCGAGGACGGCACCGCGCTGGCCGACTGGCTGCGCGACCGCGGCGTCGACGCCGTCGACGTGGTCGGCATCGCGACCGACCACTGCGTGCGCGCCACCGCGCTGGACGCGCGCATCGAGGGTTTCGACACCCGCGTCATGCTCGACCTCACCGCGGGCGTCGCCCCCGATACGGTCGGCGCCGCGCTGGACCGCATGCGCGGCGCCGGCGTCGATATCGAGGGCAGCGTCAACCGATAGACCGCGTGGTCTCCGCGACCTTCCTGCCCTGTCGGAGGCGCCGAGTAGGCTGCTCGCGTGCCCGAACTCCCGCCCGTTTCCGACCTTTTGGCCACCGCCGTGCAGGCGCTCGGCGGCAAGGAGCGCGCCGGGCAGGTGACGATGGCCGCGGCGGTGGACCACGCGATCGACACCAAGGAGCACCTCGCGGTGCAGGCCGGGACGGGCACCGGCAAGTCGCTGGCGTACCTGGTGCCGAGCCTGCGCCACGCCGTGCGCACCGGCCGCACGGTGGTGGTCTCCACCGCGACGATCGCGCTACAGCGCCAGCTGGTCGATCGCGATCTCCCCCGGCTGGCCGACGCGCTGAGCGCGCCGCTGGGGCGCACGCCGAAGTTCGCGATCCTCAAGGGACGCAACAACTATCTGTGCTTGAACAAAATCAACAGCGCCGTCCCGGACGAGCCCGCCGAGGCGGAGCTGTTCGACGCGTTCGCGATCTCCCGCCTCGGGCGCGAAGTGCAACGCCTCAACGAGTGGGCCTCCGACACCGAGACCGGCGACCGCGACGAACTCGCCCCGGGGGTGGGCGATCGCGCCTGGCGGCAGGTCAGCGTGTCGTCGCGGGAGTGCCTCGGCAAGTCGCGCTGCTCCTTCGGCCAGGATTGCTTCGCCGAGCGGGCCAGGACCGAGTCGGCGCAGGCCGACGTGGTGGTGACCAACCACGCACTGCTGGCCATCGACGCGATCAGCGGCATCCAGGTGCTGCCCGAGCACGACGTGGTGGTCATCGACGAGGCACACGAGCTGGTCGACCGGGTCACCGGCGTGGCCACCGCCGAACTGGCCTCCGCGGCGATCAGCGCCGCGGCCCGGCGCTGCGCCAAGCTCATCGACGAGCAGGAGGTGGATCGCCTGGAGGGCGCCGCCGAGGCCTGGCACACCATGCTGGACGAGCTGCCCGCCGCCCGGTGGGACACCCTGCCCGACGGCGTCGCCCCGGTACTGGCCCTGATCCGCGATGCCGCCTGGAACGCGCGCACCGCGCTCGCGCCGCCGGGCAGCACCACCGCGCAGGGCGACCCGGAGACCTCCGCCGCCCGCACCATGGCACTGGCCGCGCTGGACGAGGTGCACGACAGCGCGGTCCGCGCGCTGACGGCGTTCGACGAGCCCGATCCCGCCACTCGCCGGGACGTCATCTGGCTGGCCGCCGACGAGATCCGTGGAGTGGTGCGCCGCTCGCTGCGGATGGCGCCGCTGTCGGTGGGCGGGCTGCTGCGCAGCAGGCTCTTCGGCACCGCGACCGTCGTGCTGACCTCCGCCACCTTGCAGATCGGCGGCTCTTTCGACGGCCTGGCGGTCACCTGGGGCCTGCCCGCGCAGTCGGGCAATCGCACCGATCCCGCCACCGCGAACGGGGCCCAGCCGCCATCGGACACCGAAACCGTGCGCTGGAGTTCGCTCGACGTCGGCTCACCGTTCGACCACGCCAAGTCCGGCATCCTCTACGTCGCCAAGCACCTGCCCGCGCCGGGCCGCGACGGGCTCGCCCCGGCCTACCTGGACGAGATCGAGCGGCTCATCACGGCAGCGGGCGGGCGCACCCTCGGCTTGTTCTCCTCGATGCGCGCCGCCCGCGCGGCCACCGACGCGCTGCGCCCACGGTTGCAGACCCCGGTGTTGTGCCAGGGCGACGACGCGACGGGCGCGTTGGTCCGCAAATTCGCCGACGACCCGGAGACTTCCCTGTTCGGCACGCTGTCGCTGTGGCAGGGCGTCGACGTGCCCGGCCCGTCGCTGAGCCTGGTGATCCTCGACCGCATTCCCTTCCCCCGCCCGGACGATCCGCTGCTGGCTGCCAGGCAACGTGCCGTGGAGATGCGGGGCGGAAACGGGTTCATGACCGTGGCCGCCAACCACGCGGCGCTGCTGCTCGCCCAGGGCACCGGGCGTCTGCTGCGCAGCGTCGATGATCGCGGCGTGGTCGCCATCCTCGATTCCCGCCTCGCCACCGCCCGCTACGGCGGCTATCTGCGCGCGTCGCTGCCGCCGTACTGGGAGACGGCCGACCCGGAAGTTGTGGTCAAGGCCTTGCACCGACTGGCCGCCGCGGCCACGGTGTGATACCGAACACACCGACCGGAATCTAATTCCAGACGGAAGTAGATTGGTGGCCGGTACGTCGGGTGACCCCCAATTCCCACACCGACGTGCCGGCCGGTCCCCGCGCCAAGCCCTGCACGCGGCGCGGGGACAGCACCGGACCCCGGTCCGTCAGCGGCGTTTCAGCGCACGGCCACCGCGTCGACCTCGAACAACATGCCCGGCAGGGCGAGCGCCGCTACTCCGGTCAGCGTCTGCGCCGGCGGGCGATCACCCCAGATGGCGGCGATCTCCTTTCCCAGCACCGCCAGCTTCTCCAGGTCGTGATCGACGATGAACGTCCGCAACTGCGCGACCTGCGCGTAGTCCGATCCCACGGAGCGCAGGGCGATTCCGAGATTTGCGAACGCAGTGCCCACCTGAACCGCGAAATCCGTGCTCGTGGTGTGCCCGTCGGCGTCCGAGTCGTACTGCCCCGCGATGAACACCAACTCGCCGCGCGCTACCGCCACATGGCTGTAGCCGAACCCGGTCGGATCGTGCAGTTCACCTGGATTGCTGATTTCCACGGCCATCGTTTCTCCTCGCTCGGTCGACAAGTGCTGCGACAACACAACGACGATCCGGCAGCTCGCGGTGTGACACGACAAACGACCGCGGCGCGGCGACCGAGGTCACCGCGCCGCGAATCCGGCTGTGCCGCAGTTTCAGAGCGCCCACTTGAGGATCAGCGTGAGCGCACCCGTCACGATCGCGAGAATCAGCGCGCCGACTCCCCATACGAATCCATGCCGCTCCCACGGACGCCCGGCGTCCAACGAGAACTTGCCCGGCCCGGTGAAGGGCAGCGCCGCGCCGACCACCGCGAACATCAAGCCCATCTCGTAACCGCCCAGCAGACCACCGGCCCAGGTGGCGTTGATCGCATTGATCATCGTGCCCACCACGATCGCACCGGCCAGCGGAGTCAGCAGACCGAGCAGCAGAAGCAGGCCGCCGCCGAGTTCGGTCAGGCCCGCCAGAGTGCCGAACACCTTGCCCGGGTTGTATCCCATCTGCTCGAAGCCGTCGGCGTTGGCCTGCAGGCCCGGCCCGCCCCACCAGCCGAAGAGTTTCTGCGCGCCGTGTGCCGCGAGCAAGCCGCCGAAGACGACTCGCACGATCAGCAGGCCGATGTCGGCGGCGACGCCGTCCAGTTCGGTGTCGGTGCGGGTTCTGTCGAGTACGGATTTGATGGTCATGCTGGTCCTCATCCCTGCGCAGTCGTTCCGGACTGGATCGTTACCTCGGCGAAAAAACGGACTACGGTCCGATTCTCGCACGAAGGGGCCAACTGCCCAACCTTTCGGTCTATTCCACGTTCGGGTCGGAAGGATGGTTCAGCGCGAAAACGAGCGAAAGGTTACTCCGCGAGGAAGAAGAAGTAGCCGAGGAACACCAGCATCAACGCCCACATCGCCGGGTGCACCTCCTTGATCCGGCCCTTGGCGACCATGACCACCGGGTACAGCAGCATGCCCATGGCCAGGCCGTTGGCGATGGAGTACGTCAGCGGCATCATCACGACGGTGACGAACGCGGGCACCGAGTACTCCAGACGGTTCCAGTCGATCTCTCCGAGCGCACGAGCCATCAGGATGCCGACCACGATGAGCGCGGGTGCGGTCACCTCACCGGAACCCGCCACCACCGCGAAGATCGGATAGCAGAACATCGCGACGAGGAACCAGCCCGCGGTGGTGACGGCGGTCAGCCCGGTCCGTCCGCCCGCCGAGACGCCCGCGGTCGATTCCACATAGGCGGTGGTGGTGGAGGTGCCGATGACCGCTCCTGCCATGGTGCCCACCGAGTCGGCCGCCAGCGCGCTCGCGGCGCGCGGCAGCTTGCCGTTCTCGTCCAGCAGATCGGCCTGGTTCGCCACGCCGATCAGGGTGCCCGAGGCGTCGAAGAAGTCGACGAACAGCATGGTCAGCACCACCACGGCCATCTGGCCGGTGAACGCGTCGGGCAGATGGATGATCGCCTGACCGAAGGTGTGCTCGAGCCCCTTCGGCGCGGCGAACACGCCCTTGGGCAGATCGACCAAGCCGCTGACGATGCCGACGATCGTGGTCAGCACGATGCCGTAGAGAACCGCGCCGTGCCAGCCGCGTACCAGGAACACCACGGTCACCAGCAACCCGAACAGCGCGAGCAGCGTGGTGCCCGCGGTGAAGTCGCCCAGGGTGACCAGCGTCGCCTCGCTGTTCACCACAATCCCGGCGTTCTTCAGGCCGAGGAAGGCAACGAACAGCCCGATACCCGCGCCGACGGCGAGCTTCAACTGCATCGGGATCGCGTTGAGGATGCGTTCGCGAATCCTCGTCACCGCGAGCACGAAGAAGATGACGCCGGAGAGGAACGTGCCCGACAGCGCCACCTGCCACGGAATTCCCATCTCGAGCACCACCGTGTACGCGAAGAACGCGTTCAGTCCCATACCCGGCGCGAGCGCGATCGGATACCGGGCCCACAGCCCCATGACCAGCGTGCCGAAGACCGCGGCGACGGCGGTGGCGGTGAACACCGCCTGCATCGGGATACCTTTGTCGCCCAACGCCCCCTGGTCGCCGAGCACCGCGGGATTCACCGCGAGGACGTACGACATGGCCAGGAACGTGACCGTTCCGGCCATGAGTTCACGCTTGACGGTCGAACCGTTCGAGCGGACCCCGAAGTAGCCGTCGAGGCGTCCTCGGGTCCGGTGCAGAACGTCGGTGACCATGGGTGACTCCAGTCGAGGAACGAATCGGGGCATGCCAAGGGCACGGTAGCCGACGGTTCACTCCCCTGGGGAAACCCGCGGTGGCGCCGCCGTGACGGGCGCCACCCGGGCTAGGCGCTCGGCGCGGAGACCAACCCGAGTTCGGCGTCGGAGGCCAGCAGTTCGTTGTGCGGCAGCACGCGCACGGTGTAGCCGACGGCGCCGGACAGGGGTAGCGGCGTGTCGACGGTGAACAGCTCGGCGCCTGCGTCGGATCCGGTGTGCGTCATCGGGACCGTGGTGGTGTCGGAGAGGTCGTCGGTCGCCGATACCCGGCCGAGTACCGCCTGCACCACCACATCGGGCACGCTCAATCCGCCGAGCTCGACCCGCGCGGTCAGCGACAGCCGCGCCCCGATGACCGGCGTGTCCGGCAGCCCCGCGCTGTCCACCTGGATCACCTTGACCGAGGGCCACGCCGACTCGACCCGGTGGCGGTACTCGGCCACGGCCCGCGCGACGGCGAAATCGTCGGCCGTCGCCCGCTGGTGAGCCGCGGCGGCGGGAGCGTAGTACTCCACCGCGTAGTCGCGGACCATCCGAGACGCCAAGACCTTCGGTCCCAAAGTCTGCAAGGTGTGGCGAACCATCTCGACCCAACGCACCGGCATCCCGGTCGCGTCGCGCTCGTAGAAGCGCGGCGCCACCGCACGTTCGAACAGGTCGTAGAGCGCGGTGGCCTCCAGATCGTCGCGGCGGTGCTCGTCCCGGACGCCCTCCGCGGTCGGAATGGACCACCCGTTCTCGCCGTCGTACATCTCGTCCCACCAGCCGTCCCGGATGGACAGGTTGAGCCCGCCGTTCAGCGCGGATTTCATGCCGGAGGTGCCGCACGCCTCCAGCGGGCGCAGCGGGTTGTTCAGCCAGACGTCACAACCCCAGTACAGGTAGCGAGCCATCGACATGTCGTAGTCCGGCAGGAAGACGATCCGGTGCCGCACCTCGGGGTCGTCGGCGAAGCGGACCACCTGCTGGATGAGCGCCTTGCCGCCGTCGTCGGCCGGGTGGCTCTTGCCCGCCACGACCAGCTGCACCGGCCGCCGCGGGTCCAGCAGCAGGGCACGCAGCCGTTGCGGGTCGCGCAGCATGAGGGTGAGGCGCTTGTAGGTCGGCACCCGGCGCGCGAACCCGACGGTCAGCACATTCGGGTCGAAGACCCCGTTCACCCAGCCGAGTTCGGCCTCCGCCGCGCCGCGCTCCAGCCAGGACGCGCGCACCCTGCGGCGCACCTCCTCGACGAGGATGCCGCGCAGAGTATTACGGGTGGACCACAGCTCGGTGAGATCGACGTCGCGCAGCCGTTCCCAGCCGCGCCCCTCCTCGAGCAGTTGCGCGCCGATATGCTCGCGCGCTTTGTCCACCCATTCGCGCGCGGCCCAGGTGGTGGCGTGCACACCGTTGGTGACCGAACCGATCGGCACCTCCGCCGGGTCGAAACCCGGCCACAGCGAGGCGAACATCGACCGGCTCACCGCGCCGTGCAGCTTCGAGACACCGTTGGCGCGCTGCGCGAGCCGCAGACCCATGTGCGCCATATTGAAGACGGCGGGATCGGCCTCCCGGCCGAGTGCCACGATGCGGTCCACGGAAAGGCCTGGCAGCAGCGCGGATTCGGATTCGCCATGCGCACCACCGAAGTAGCGCCGCACCATCGGCATGGGGAATCGGTCGATGCCCGCCGGGACCGGAGTGTGCGTGGTGAACACCGTGCCCGCCCGCACGGCGGCGAGCGCGGAATCGAATTCCTGCCCCGCCGCGACGAATTCGCGGATGCGCTCCACGCCGAGGAAACCCGCGTGACCCTCGTTCATGTGGAACACGTCGGGATCGGGCAGACCCGCCGACGCGGTGTACGCGCGCACCGCCCGCACACCGCCGATGCCTGCGAGGATCTCCTGACGGATGCGATGCTCCTGGTCGCCCCCGTAGAGCCGGTCGGTGACCGCGCGCAACTCCGGGTCGTTCTCGGCGATGTCCGAGTCCAGCAGCAACAACGGAACCCGGCCCACCTGGGCGATCCACACCCGCGCGCGCAGCACCCTGCGGTCGGGCATCGCCACGTGGATGAGCACCGGCGAATCGCCGGAGGTGAGCGCCCGCAGCGGCAAGCCCTGCGGGTCCAGCGCCGGATAGTGTTCGGCCTGCCAGCCGTCCGCCGTCAACGACTGCCGGAAGTAACCCGAGCGGTACAGCAGCCCCACCCCGATCAGCGGCAGGCCGAGGTCGGAGGCGGCTTTCAAATGGTCGCCGGCCAGGATGCCGAGGCCGCCCGAATAGTTCGGCAGCACCTCGGTGACACCGAACTCCATCGAGAAGTAGGCGATGCCACGCACCCCCTCCTCACCCGCCCGGCGCTGGAACCAGCCCGGCGCCGCCAGGTACTCGCGCAGCTCCGCCGCCGCGTCGTCCACGCGAGCGACATAGTCGGCATCGGCGGCCAGCTCGTCCAGCCGCGCCGCGGGCACCTCGCCCAGCATCCGGACCGGATCGTGCCCCATCTCCTGCCACCGCCGGGGATCGAGCGCGGCGAACAGGTCCTGCGTCGGCGGGTGCCACGACCAGCGCAGATTCGTGGCGAGTTCACCCAGGGCCGCCAGGCGCTCGGGCAGATGGGCACGGACGGTGAAACGACGCAATGCCTTCATTCGGTAGAAACTACACGGCGCCCGGAGCGCACGCCCCGCGTGACCGCGCCTCGGAAAACCTCTCGACCAGCAGGTTTCCCGGCTGCACGTCGACGAGATCAGCACATCCGATCGGGTGTCATGCGCTCTACCGTCACGGATCGGCCACAGGTCGCGCTCCGGCGCGAGGGCCCGCTACCCGATCGAGACCCGCACTCGCTTGTGAATCGGAGAACGCCGGGCAAACCCACAAGCTGTGCGGACCAACCGGCCGCACCAACCGAAATCAGTACGGGAGTGATCGAGATGTGGATGACAGCACACCCAAATCGCGCCCGCGATAGGCGCTGGTCGCGCGCTGGAGCAGCGATCACGGGGTTCGGAGCTTTCGCGGCGGCATTCGTTCTCGTCGCACCCTCCGCCGCAGCGGCGGTCACGACGGCAACCGCGAGCCCGGCCCAAGGAATGACTCTCGGTCTCGGGAACTACGGGACCAACTGCCAGTACCGGGTGACGGCCACGGTGGACAACATTCCCTCGTCCGACCCGGTTCAGTTCACCGACAACGCCGCGGGCACGTTCTCGCCGAATCCCGCACCGGTGGTCGGCAACCAGGCGACCACCGTCTGGATGCCCGACGCGACCGGGCAACACACGATATCCGCGATGCAGGGCGCCGGTCCCGCGTGGACTTCACCGGTGATGACGGTGGGCAACGGGATGAACCTCGGCTTCGCGTGCGTGGTCCTGCCGTAGACACGGCAGTTCGGGAGCGAAGTTTCGCGCCCGGGTGGCCAGGCGAGCGGTGATCTCCGGCCGTGGCCACCCGGGCACCTCGCAGCTGCCGGACGGTACGCGCGGGTGCGGAAAATTCGTGGCCCGAGCGATGCCGAGGTGACAGCATCGACTGATGCCGCACTGGGTCGACGTTCTGCCGCAATTCCTCACGGCCTGCCTGCTCATCGCCGCGCTGCCGGGCCCGGCGACCGCGTTGTTCCTCCAGCGCGCGGTGCGTGACGGTCGCGCCGCGGGCCTGGCGGCGGTGGCCGGAAACGAGATCGGCGTGCTCGGCTGGACCCTGGCGGGTGGGGCGGGGCTGTCGGTCCTGCTCGTCGCGAACCGAGCCGTGAACACGGCGGTGCACGTGGTCGGCGCGCTCGTGCTGATCTGGCTCGGCGTGCAGGCGTGGCGGGGTGCGCGCGGTGACGACGAGTTCGGCAGTGCGCTGACGAAGATGCTCCCCACGGGTCGCACGCCCGCCGCCGCCTTCCGCGCCTCGCTGGTGTCGATCGCGGCCAACCCCAAGGCGGCCGTCTTCGGATTGACGATCCTTCCGCAATTCCTTCCGTCCGACGGTCCGGTGCTGCCGACCGTGGTGATCCTGGCGCTGATCCAGTTGGTGCTCGACACCGTGTGGTGCGTCGGCGTGGTCCTGGCCGCCGACCGCGCGGGCGCGTGGTTGCGCCGCACCGGCATCCGGCAGCGGGTCGAACGCGCGCTCGGCGCGGTCCTGGTCGCGCTCGGCCTCGGTCTCGCCGCCGACGCGCGCTGACCGGAACAGCCGGATCAGCCGCCGCCGCGGCGGTCAGGGACGGGGGCACGAAAAGATCGCCGATCCGGTCCGCAGAGCCGGTTACCGGTAGGTTGGTCCCGTGACCGGCCGCATCGCTATCGATGACACTGCACCGTCCATCCCGGGCGGCCGGCCCGCCAAGGCGGTGGTCGGCGAAGTCTTCCCGGTGCGCACCGTGGTGTGGCGAGAAGGGCACGACGCCGTCGCCGCCACCCTCGTCGTCCGCGGCCCCGGCGCGTCGCGGCCCTCCCGCATCCGCATGACGCCGGACTACGAACCCGACGTCTTCAACGCGACCTTCACCCCGAACACCCCGGGAGTCTGGACCTACCGGATCGAAGGCTGGAGCGATCCGATCGCGACCTGGCGATCGGCGATCGAGGCCAAGCTCGCTGTCGGGCAGAGCGCCGCCGATCTGGCCAATGACCTCGAACTGGGCGCCCGCCTGTTCGACCGCGCCGCCCAGGCCGTACCGAAGAAGCAGTTCCAGCGCTTACGCGCGGTCGCGTCGGCGCTGCGCGGCGACGATCAACTGCCCGCGCGAGTGGCCCCGGCCTTCACCGAGGATGTCGCCGAAATCCTGCGCGCCACGCCGCTGCGCGACCTGGTCACCCGGGGTCCGCAGCACACCGTCCAGGTCGAGCGGCACCGCGCGCTCTACGGCTCCTGGTACGAGTTCTTCCCCCGTTCGACCGGCGGCCGCGACGCCACCGGCAAACCGATCCACGGCACCTTCGCCACCGCGGCGAAGGAGCTTCCACGCATCGCCGCGATGGGCTTCGACGTGGTGTATCTGCCACCCATCCACCCGATCGGCGAGATCAACCGCAAGGGGCGCAACAACGCGCTCACCGCCGAGCCGGGCGACGTCGGCTCGCCGTGGGCCATCGGCTCGAAGCACGGCGGTCACGATGCCGTGCACCCGGATCTGGGCACCGAAGACGACTTCGCCGAATTCGTCGGGGCGGCCCGCGAACACGGCCTCGAGGTAGCGCTCGACCTCGCGTTGCAGTGCGCGCCCGATCATCCCTGGGTGCGGGCGCACCCCGAGTGGTTCACCACCCTGCCCGACGGCACCATCGCCTACGCGGAGAACCCGCCGAAGAAGTACCAGGACATCTACCCGGTCAACTTCGACAACGACCCCGACGGCTTCTACGCCGAAGTGCTGCGAGTGGTCCGGCACTGGATCGATCTGGGCGTCAGGATCTTCCGCGTCGACAACCCGCACACCAAGCCCGCCGACTTCTGGGAGTGGCTGATCGGCAACGTGTGGCGCACCGACCCGGAGGTCATCTTCCTGTCCGAGGCGTTCACCCGCCCAGCCCGGCTCTACGGCCTCGCCCGGCGCGGATTCAGCCAGTCCTACACGTATTTCACCTGGCGGGTGGCCAAGTGGGAACTGACCGAGTTCGGCAACGAATTGGCCGCGAAGGCCGACGAGGCCCGCCCGAACCTCTTCGTGAACACCCCGGACATACTGCACGAGAGCCTCCAGCACGGCGGACCGGGCATGTTCGCCATCCGTGCCGTCCTGGCCGCCACCCTCGCGCCGACCTGGGGCGTCTACTCCGGCTTCGAGCTGTTCGAGCATCAGGCGGTGCGCCCGGACAGCGAGGAATACCTCGACTCGGAGAAATACGAGCTGCGCCCGCGTCCGTTCGCCGAGGCGCTCGCGCGCGGAGAGTCGCTGGAACCGTGGCTCACCCGGCTCAACGAGATCCGCCGGGCGCACCCCGCCTTGCAACAGCTGCGCTGCCTGCATTTCCATCATGTGGACAACGACGCGCTGCTCGCCTACTCCAAGATCGATCCCGTCGGTGGCGACGCGGTGCTGGTCGTGGTGAATCTCAACCCCTACGCCGCCGAATGGGGCATGCTCTCGCTCGATCTGCCCGCGATCGGCCGCGAGTGGCACGACCATCCGGTGGTGTACGACGAGATCAGCGGCGAGGAATATCACTGGGCTCAAACAAATTACGTGCGGTTGGACCCCGCGCGTACCGTCGCGCACGTCATCGCGCTGCCACCGGTGTCCCAGCAGGCGCGCACCGAGCTGGCCTACCGCAGGACGCTGCGATGAAACGGCGCGATCTCCTGCTGCTCGCGGCGGGCACCCATACCGACCCGCACACCGTGCTCGGCGCGCATCCCCATGCCGACGGCACGGCGGTGCGGGTGCTGCGCCCGCACGCGGAATCCGTGGCGGTGCGGGTCGGCGGCATCGACCATGCGCTGAAGCTCCTGGACCACGGCGTGTTCGCCGCGGTGCTGCCGTACCCGGAGATCATGGACTATCGCGTCGTCACGACCTACCCCGGCGGTCAGACGATCATCGGCGCCGACGGTTACCGCTTCCTGCCCACGCTCGGTGAACTCGACCTGCACCTGATCGGCGAAGGCCGCCACGAACGCCTGTGGGAGGTGCTCGGCGCACACCCTCGCCGCTACACCACTCTCGACGGTGACGTGGCCGGCACGTCGTTCGCGGTGTGGGCGCCGAACGCGCGCGGCGTCACCGTGATCGGCGACTTCGACGGCTGGAGCGGCAACACCGCGCCGATGCGCGCCCTGGGCTCGTCCGGGATCTGGGAAATCTTCGTCCCGGATGTCGGACCGGGCGCCAAGTACAAATACCGCGTGCACGGCGCCGACGGCCGGACCGTCGATCACGCCGACCCGCTGGCCTTCGCCACCGAACTACCTCCGGCGACCGCATCGGTGGTCACCGAAAGCCACCACGCGTGGCATGACCGCGCATGGCTCGAGCGGCGCGCGGCCACCGATCCCACCCGCGCGCCCATGAGCGTCTACGAAGTGCATCTCGGTTCGTGGCGGCCCGGCCTCGGTTATCGCGAACTCGCCGAGCAACTCGCCGAGTACGTGCAGGCCACCGGATACACCCACATCGAACTGCTGCCCATCGCCGAGCATCCGTTCGGCGGCTCGTGGGGGTACCAGGTCACCTCCTACTACGCGCCGACGGCGCGCTTCGGTTCCCCGGACGACTTCCGTACATTCGTCGACCGCATGCACGCGGCGGGCATCGGCGTCCTGCTGGACTGGGTCCCGGCCCACTTCCCGCGCGACGAATGGGCGCTGGCCCGCTTCGACGGCACACCGCTCTACGAGCACGCCGATCCACGCCGGGGCGAGCAACTCGACTGGGGCACCTATGTGTTCGATTTCGGCAGGCACGAGGTGCGCAACTTCCTCATCGCCAACGCTCGCTACTGGATCGAGGAATTCCACATCGACGGCCTGCGCGTCGACGCGGTCGCCTCCATGCTCTACCTCGACTACTCCCGCGCCGAAGGTCAGTGGGAGCCCAACGTACACGGCGGCCGGGAGAATTTGGAGGCCGTCGACTTCTTGCAGGAACTCAACGAAACCTTGCATCGGCACCACCCCGGCGTCGTGACGATCGCCGAGGAGTCCACCACCTGGCCCGGCGTCACCCGCGGCACCGATGTCGGCGGTCTCGGCTTCACCATGAAATGGAACATGGGCTGGATGCACGACACCCTCGGGTTCCTCGGCCGCGACCCGGTGCACCGCTCCTGGCACCACAACGAGATCACCTTCTCGCTGGTCTACGCCTGGAGCGAGAACTATGTGCTGCCGATCAGCCATGACGAGGTCGTGCACGGCAAAGGCACGCTCTGGACCAGGATGCCGGGCGACGATTTCGCCAAGGCCGCGGGTGTGCGATCGCTACTGGCCTACATGTGGGCCCACCCGGGTAAACAGCTGCTGTTCATGGGCCAGGATTTCGGCCAGTTCCGGGAGTGGTCGCACGACCGCGGCCTGGACTGGCAGGAACGGGACAACCCCCTGCATCAAGGCATCACCGCGCTGGTGCGCGACTTGAACGCGGTCTATCGCGCCCACCCCGCCCTGTGGAGTCAGGACACCGCCCCGGGCGGCTACGCCTGGATCGAGGCGAACGACCCGACGAACAACGTGCTGGCGTTCCTGCGCTACGGCTCCGACGGCTCCGTCATGGCCTGCGTCTACAACTTCTCCGGGGCGACGCACGACGCGTACCGGGTCGGCCTGCCGCATCGGGGCCAGTGGCTGGAAATCCTCAACACCGACGCGGTGGACTACGGCGGCTCCGGCCTCGGCAATCTGGGCGAGGTGGCGGCCACCGACGAGCCGTGGCACGACCGCCCCGCCTCGGCCGCCGTGACACTCGCGCCGCACAGCGCGGTCTGGCTGCGTCCGGTCTAGGACTCGCACACCACTTCCAACACCCGTTCGGCACCACCGTGTACGGCCGAGGTCACCGCTTCGAGCCCGCCGACTGCGATGCCCGATCGTGGCACGTACGCGGCAGTGTGCGCAGTTCGCGGCTTGGCCCCGGGGCGGGCAGCGAGCAGATCGTGCCGCCGATTCGGATCCAACGGCATCCGCCTCCGCCCGCTCCGAGCGGAGGACCGGCCCCAGGGCCCGCGACAGGGGCCACCCGGCGGCCCGGCGAAGTCAGTACAGCGCTGCGGCCAGCTTGCGGCGGGCGGCTACGACGAACGGCTCGGCCTGGTCGAACAGCTCGAACAACTCCAACAGGCGGGTACGCGCCTTGGTGCGCTCGTCACCGGAAGTGCGCTTGACGACGGCGATCAGGCGATCGAAGGCCGCCTCGGGCCGCTGCTGGAACAACTCGAGATCGGCGGCCTGGATTGCGGCGTCGACGTTCGACGGGTCGGCGTCGGCGTCCGCGAGGGCCGACTCCGGCAGCTCTCGAGCCCTGGCCAGGAAGCGGACCTGGCGCAGCGCGCCCTTGGCCTCCTCGTTCGCGGGCTCGGCGTCGAGAATCGCTTGGTAGGCGGCCTCGGCGCCCACGAGGTCACCCTGCTCCAGCGCCGCCTCGGCCGCCGCGAAACGCGGGTCCTCGGCCGGCTGCTGCGGCTCCTCGCCGCCTTCCAGCTTTCCCGCGACCGCGTCGACCACCGCGTCCAGCCACTGCCGCACCTGCGGCTCCGGCTGCGCGCCCTCGAAATCGGCCAGCGGCTGCCCGGCCGCGATCGCGATGACCGTCGGGATGCCCTGCACCCGCAGCGCCTGCGCGATGCGCATATTGGCCTCGGCTTCGACCGTGGCCAGGTCCCAGGTACCGCCGTCGGCGGCCGCCAGCCGCTCCAACGTCCGCACCAGCTCGACGCTGCCCGGGCTGCGCTGCGAATACAGCACGACCACCACGGGCACCTGCATGGAACGGCGCAGAACCTTGGTCTCGAAATCGGCCTCCGACACCGCGTGGTCACCGCCGGTCGCACCGCCCGCGCTTCCCGCGGGCTGCTTCAGGCTGGACAGATCGACTGCCCCGGACATGGCGGCGGCGACAGCGGGCGAAGGACGGCGTGCGGCTGGTCGATTCACGACTTCCAGTTTGTCACGACGTGGCGGAGACGGGTGCCCCGGACTCGGCCGAACCGGCGTTGCTCAATTCACCCAACTGCCCCGAGCGCACCGCCCACACCTCGAACAGCACCGTGCAGAACGGCGGGATGCTCGACAGCAGCGCGAGAACGGTGGTCTTGGCGCTCCAGCCCAGCTCGCGCGCCGCCACGATCGCGGCGATCACGAACAGCACGAACACGATGCCGTGCGTCATGCCGAACACTTTGACCGGCCACAACACCGGTTCGGGAATCCGCTTGAACACCATGCCGATGATCAGTAGGAACCAGGAGATCGCCTCCAGCACCGCGACGAATCGAAACCGCTTGGCCACCGTGCTCAGGTCGAAGACATTGCCCATGCGCCCATTGTGCCGGATGCACTACACACTGTCGTAGTGAGCTGTGTCTAATTTCAGCGCCTGCGGCGCTGGGTGTTCGCGGCCCCTTTGTGGCT
>NZ_JBHVDM010000107.1:0-22992 GCF_042802775.1 Nocardia sp. NPDC057455
ATCATCGAGGGTGTAGCGGTGCGCCGGACGCGCGGCGCCCGACGTGCTTTCCGAGTGCAACGCGGCCATCGCCGCGCGCGCCTCGTCGGTCAGCGGCAGCCCGAAGTGCCGGTAGATCGACTCGACGATGCCGATCGGGTCGGCGACGAACGCGTCGTAGTCGACGTCGCAGCACTGCGCCGCGTCATGGCGCTTGCGGTCGACGAGGAACCGCTCCGCGCCGCGCGCCCACAGATCCAGCTGCGTCGCGCCGACCACCGGACCGCGGAACTTCTCCGACCAGCCCGCCGTCGCCTGCTCGTTCAAGCTGCACACCGACGCGATGATGGTGCGCGGATCGCGGTGCATCTGGATGACCAGCGCGTCCGGATAGACCTCGAAGATGGCGTCCAGCGCGAACAGGTGGCTCGGGTTCTTCAGCACCCACCGCTTTCCGGCGTCCGGCAGCCCGATCAACTGGAGGTTGCGCCGATGCCTGCGGTAGGCGGGCGTCCAATCCCGGTCGCGCAACCACTCGGAATAGGTGGGCAGGTAGGCCAGGCACTCGTAGGACACCGACATGGCCGACTGCCGCAGCAGCTGCCAGCACTCCTCGACCTGGTCGGCCGAGATGTGGTGCACGCCCATGAATTCCGGATGCTCTACGTGGTGCTTGTCGTAGGCGGCCGCGAGACGCTGGTACACGGGGTTGCTCGCCCAGGTCTCGCGCGGCGGGCGCGGCTGCGGCATCTCGGTCAGCCACATCTCGAGGCCCTGATGCGCCGGGTCGGCGTTGAGCAGGCGGTGCACGGCCGTCGTGCCCGAGCGCGGCAGGCCGGTCACGAAGATCGGCCGTTCGATCGCCACGTCGGCATGCTGGGGGTTCTGCTTCCAGGCCGCCTCACTGAGCAGCCGGGCGATCAGAGCGCCGCGCAAAAAGGCGCGGTTCACCTTGTTGCCGAACGGGGTGAGTTCGGCGTCCCCGGCAAAGGATTCGAGCAGCACCTCGAGTCCCTCGCGGTAGTCGTCGGTGCCGAAATCGTCCAGCCCGACCACCTTCGTCGCCGATGCGTGCAGATCGTCGATGGTTCCGACGTCGTCCCTACCGATCACGGTCATCTCCTAGTGGTGGTATTCGCCGGCGTTGACGTCCAGGCACGCGCCGGTGATCGCGCGCGCCATGGCGGAGGCGAAGAACACGACAGCGTCGGCGATCTCGTCGGGCTCGGGCAGCTTGCGCAGGTCGGTGGTCTTCGCGGTTTCGGCGTAGACCTCCTCGGGGGTGGTCCCCCGCTGCTGCGCCAGGTAGTTGAAGTACCACTTCAGGTTGTCGGCCCAGATATAGCCGGGCGCGACGGAATTCACCCGGATACCCTTCGGCCCGAGTTCGGTGGCCAGGCTCTGGGCCAGCGCGAGCAGGCTGGCCTTGGCCATCTTGTACGGTCCGAAGGTCCGCCGCGAGTGGCGCAGCACCGCCGAGTTGATCATCACGACCGAACCCTTGCTTTCGGCGAGGGCGGGGACGAACAGCCTGGTCAGGCGCAATGCGGCGAGCACGTTCGTCTCGAAGCCCGCACGCACCTGGTCCAGGTCGACGTCGGCGAGGTCCACGATGGGCGGGATCGCGAAGGCGTTGTTGACCAGCGTGTCGACCTTGCCGAACGCACTGTGCGCGGCCTCCACCAGATGGGCCGCCGCCGCCTCGTCGTTGATGTCGGTCGGCACCACCACCGCGCGCCTGCCCAGTTCGGTGATCTCCTTCGCCACCTCGGTCAGCCGCGACTCGGTCCGGGAGGCGAGCACCAGGTCCGCGCCCGCCTTCGCGCTCTGCACGGCGATGGCGCGCCCCAGTCCCGGTCCCACACCGGAGACGACGACCACTCTGTCCTGCAACAACATCAGCCGAGCATCCTCTCCGCGACGGCGACCTGACGTGCCGCGATCCGGGCCCGCCACTGCTCGGGCGTGACGCGCGCCTGCTCGTAGAACGGCAAACGATCGGGCAGGTCCGCGACGGAGACGAGTTCCACGGTCGGCCCGTCGTCCGGTTTCATCTCCCGCGACAACCGCTGCCAGCGGAACTGCAGATATCCCCTGGCGTGCCCGGTGCGCTCGATCCAGTTGGCCAGGCCGGGGTCGCGCTCGCTGACCACCAGCCGGATCATCCCGTCCGGGTCCACGTGCGCTTGGTCGGCGGTGAGACTGGTCTGGTGGTTGATGTAGTCCAGCGACAAGTACCACATGCTGCCGAGCTGGAAGCCCTGGTAGGGCGCATCCGACTTCGGCACCGTGATGATCATGGCCTGGTCGTCGTCCAGATCGTAGTGACCGACCGAGGAGAACTGCGTGCTCAGCCCGCCAGGGGTCTGCCTGGGCTCGGTCAGCGTATTGACCGGCAGGTTCAGATAGAACCACTCCGGGAAGGCGAGGAAGGTCTTCAATCGCGACACCAGCATCTTGCCCGCCACGCCGTACCGCTTGGTCATCACGTCCTTGGTCGGCGGCGGCGGCGCGTCACCGATCCGGTCCACCCGTTGGATGCGGATCGTGCCAGCCTTCTCGGTCGCCCAATCGCTGTGCACCTCGCGAACCACGAGCATCGCCGCGTCGGCGCCCAGGTGCACGTAGCCGGGGCCCGCCTCGCCCGGTCCGAACCGGACCTCGTAGGACCCGTCCGGCCGGATGTCGAGTTCGCGATCGTCGAAGGCGGTGAGACTGTCGGGCACGTCCACCGGCGAATAGTTGCCGTTGAGCACCTGGAAGCTCAGGTCCCGGGTGGTGCCTCGGGTGCCGGTGACCACGTATTCCGCATCCGGCCGCAGATAGGAATGAAAGTAGAGAGTGTCGGGGTTGTCCAGGCCCATCTTGGTGTAGGGACCGGTGGACATCACGAAGAACGGGAAGTCCCGCTCGTAGGCCCAGGCCATCTGCAACGACGCGCGGATGCTGCCCGCCAGATAGTCGTAGCCCTCGACGAGGTCCTGTTCGGTGCGGATGTGCGCGGCTCCGGTGATGATCTGCTCGGCGGCGGCGATGGCGTCCGCGAACGGCTGTGTCAACAAGAGGCTCTCTCCGGTGTTCCAAATATGTACCACTCTGGTACATTTCAACTAAGGCAAGATTAGAACGTGTTCTAGGAGTGGTCAATGGTCGGCCGACGGTCCGCGCCCACCGCCCGGGTGGTTCAGGTCCTGGATTTCTTCGTCGAACAGCGCGGGAAACGCTTCGGGCTCTCCGAACTCGCCCGCGAGCTCGACCTCGCCAAGCCGACCTGCCTGGGCATCCTCACCGAGCTGACCTCGGGCGGCTACCTGGTCCGCGACGCCGGCACCGTCACCTACGGACTCGGACCGGCATTGATCGCGGCGGGCCGGGTGGCGCAGGACAGTTTCGCCATCTCCGCGCTCGCCCGCGTCGAGCTGGAGAAGCTTTCCACGCAGTACCACACGACCTGCACGGCATCGGCCGTCGTCGGCGAGCAGATCATGGTGCTGGAGAGCACCGGTCCAGGCCTGGTGAAGGTGGGCGCGGCCTACCATTTCGCGCCGCCGGTCGGCCTGATGTACGTGCTCTGGGATACCGATGCGGCATTCGACGCCTGGCTGGCCAAGCCGCCCGCGGTGCCGCTACGGCAGGACGAGGCGCGGCTGCGCCAGGTCGTCGCCGAATGCCGCGAGCGCGGATTCCTGGTGGAGAGCATGACCACGGCCGGGCGGCGGCTGTACTCGCTGCTGGCCGGAGTCGCCGACCGTGATCTCCCCCCCGAACTGCGAGAACTGGTCGGTGAGCTGGTGACGAGCCTCGGCGAGCGGGTGTACCTGGGCTCCGATCTGCGGCCGCGCAAAGAACACGCGGTGAGTCTGCTCGCCGCACCGACCTACGACGGCGACGGCAGGCAGAACATGGTGCTCACGATGTACGTCGGCCGGTCCATCACCGGGGCCGAGATCACCCGGCGCGGCGTTGCGCTGGTGGACGCCGCCGATGCGGTGACGGCGAACTCGGGTGGGCGCAAGCCATTGACCAACAACCGAAACGTGTTCTAGTTTTGCGGTGTGAGCCAGTACGCGAAGTCGACGGCGAGCACCTACGAGCTGCCCCATCTGGACGCGCTCGAGGCCGAGTCGGCGCACATATTCCGTGAAGTGGCAGCGACATTCGAGCGACCGGTGTTGCTGTTCTCCGGCGGCAAGGATTCGGTGGTGATGCTGCACCTGGCGGCCAAGGCCTTCTGGCCCGCGCCGCTGCCGTTTCCGGTGCTGCATATCGACACCGAGCACAATTTCGACGAGGTGATCGCCTACCGCGACCAGACGGTGGCGCGCCTGGGCCTGCGCCTGGTCGTCGGGCGAGTCCAGGACGACATCGACGCGGGACGCGTGGTCGAAGAGACCGGGCCCCGCGCCTCCCGCAACCGCTTGCAGACGGCGACGCTGCTGCGCTCGATCCAGGAAGGAGCGTTCGACGCGGTCTTCGGCGGCGCGCGCCGCGACGAGGAGAAGGCCCGCGCCAAGGAGCGGGTGTTCAGCTTCCGCGACGAGTACGGCCAGTGGGATCCGCGCAGGCAACGTCCCGAGCTGTGGAACCTCTACAACGGCAGGCATCGCGCCGGCGAGCACATCCGGGTGTTCCCGCTGTCGAACTGGACCGAGCTGGACATCTGGACCTACATCGCCGCCGAAGGCATCGAATTGCCGCCGCTGTACTACGCACACCGCAGGCCGGTGGTGCAGCGCGACGGAATGTTGCTGGCGCACACCCGTTTTCTCGAACTGCTCGACGGCGAGGAGCCGTACGAGGCCACCGTGCGGTTCCGCACCGTCGGCGACGCGACCTGCACCGGCTGCGTCGAGTCCACCGCGGCAACACCCGCGGAGGTGGTCGCCGAGGTCGCCGCGGCGCGGGTCACCGAGCGCGGCGCCACCCGCGCCGACGACCGCATCTCCGAGGCAGGCATGGAAGACCGCAAACGCGAAGGCTATTTCTGATGACGACCACTTTGTTGCGCCTGGCCACCGCGGGCAGCGTCGACGACGGCAAGTCGACGCTGATCGGCAGGCTGCTGTTCGATTCCAAGACGCTGTTCACCGATCAGCTCGCCGCGGTGGAGCGCACCAGCCGCGACCGCGGCGACGACTATCCCAACCTGGCCCTGCTCACCGACGGCCTGCGCGCCGAACGCGAACAGGGCATCACGATCGACGTGGCGCATCGCTATTTCGCCACCCCCAGAAGAAAATTCATCATCGCCGACACTCCGGGGCACGTGCAGTACACCCGCAACATGGTGACCGGCGCTTCCACCGCCGACCTGGCGCTGATCCTGGTCGACGCCCGCAAGGGCGTGGTGGAGCAGACGCGGCGGCACGCATTCCTGGCCAGTCTGCTCGGCATCCCGCACTTGGTGCTGTGCGTGAACAAGATGGACCTGGTGGACTGGTCGCAGGAGCGGTTCGAGGAGATCCGCGAGGAGTTCGCCCGCTGGGCCTCCAAACTGGACGTCTCCGACCTGACCTTCGTTCCCCTATCGGCGCTGCACGGTGAGAACATCGTGCACCGTGGCGCGAGCATGCCGTGGTACGAAGGCACTCCCTTGCTGCATCATCTCGAAGAGGTGCACATCGCCTCGGACCGCAACCTGATCGATGCGCGCTTCCCGGTGCAGTACGTCACCCGCAGCCACGCGCAGGACTTCCGTGGGTATGCGGGCACCGTGGCGGGCGGAGTCTTCAAGCCGGGCGACGAAGTGGCCGTGCTGCCGTCGGGATTCACCACCACGGTCGAGGCGATCTGGGGCCCGGGTGGCGCGCCGGTCGCGGAAGCGTATCCGCCGCAGGCGGTCACCATCCAGCTCGCCGACGAACTGGATATCTCCCGAGGCGACCTGATCTGCCGTCCGAACAACCGCCCGACCTCGGGCCGCGATCTCGACGCGATGGTGTGCTGGTTCGCCGAGGACGCCCAGCTGACCCCCGGCGCGACCTACACCATCCGGCACACCACCCGCGCGGCGACCGCCGAGGTGCGCTCGCTGGACTACCGGCTGGACGTCAACACGCTGCATCGCGACGAGCACGCGGAAGCATTGTCGCTCAACGAGATCGGCCGCGTTCAGCTGCGCACCCGGCAACCGCTGCTGTTCGACCCGTATCGCCGCAACCGCGCCACCGGCAGCTTCGTCCTCGTCGACGACACCACCAACAACACCGTCGCCGCGGGCATGATCACCGGCTCGAGCCTGCCCTCCTCGCGGGTGGTCTGGCACTCCACCGCCGTCGAGCGCGACGAGCGCGCCACCCGCGGCCTGACGGTTTGGCTGACCGGCCTGTCCGGCTCCGGAAAGTCGACCGTCGCGGTCGAGTTGGAGCGCCGATTGGTCGCGGCGGGCCGCCCGGCGTTCCTTCTCGACGGCGACAACCTGCGCCACGGCCTCAACTCGGATCTCGGGTTCAGCACAGCCGACCGAGAGGAGAACGTCCGCCGCGTCGGCGAAGTGGCGAAACTGTTCGCCGAAGCAGGTGTGGTCGCCGTGGTTTCGCTGATCAGCCCCTACCGCGCCGACCGCGACCGCGTCCGCGCCGCCCACGACGCGGCGGGCATCCCGTTCCTGGAGGTGTTCGTCGATACGCCACTGGCGATTTGCGAAGCCCGCGACCCCAAGGGCATGTACGCCAAGGCACGGGCAGGTGAAATCCGCGGCTTCACCGGCATCGACGACCCGTACGAAGCACCGACCGAAGCAGACATCGTTCTACGCCCCGACCACGGCGATCCGGCATCGATGGCCGCGACCATTCTCGCGAGGTTGAACCGGATGGACTGAGTTGCTTGTCGACCAAGGTGTGCGTCACACCGTCGAAGTCGGTGAACTCGACCTCGATGACGCCTGGCTGATGGTCCGACACCCATCGGACGGCCTTTCCGCAGATAACGGCCATATCGAAAGTATCCCCTCGGCTCCGTCGCAGCGATCGCCACAAGGGACGCGGACACTGTCCGCAAGCAAACGTCAACGCCGGCTTCGTGGATCGGCTATCCCCTCCATAGTCGATACACGAAGCCGGCTTCCGGTGACATCTCCGTAATCGGTTCGGATACGAGCGTAGAGCGATAGGATCAGATTGTAAAGCGCTAGGTGCCTAGCCGCTGCGCTCTGATCCTTTATTGCGGATACCATGTTCGCACGGTGACAGCCGAATCGGGAGGTTGGTGACACAGCTCGTGTCTGGCGAGGGAGATGAGAGCAGCGAGGAGCCGACGGAGGACGCCGGTCCTATCGCGCGGCACCTCAATCGGGTGATCGCCGCTGTCCAGCAGCGGGATTCACGCAGCTACTCCAACAAAGACATCGCCGAGCGCTCGACCGCGCTCGGCTATCCGCTGAGCCCGGCCCAGGTCTCGCACATCCGGCTCGGGCGTGTCCGCAATCCCAGTTTCCGCACCATCGAGGGGATTTCCGTGGCACTGGGCGTGGACGTGCGCGAATTCCTCGACGGCGCGGCCGCACAGCAAGCCGACGTCGAATCGCGGTTGGCCGCGGAGCTTACCGAGGCGGGCGTGGAGGCGATCGGTTTCCGCCTGTCCGAACTCGGCACGCTGAACGAGCTGGGCAGGTCGACGTTCGGCGCCATCGTCGGCAATATCCTGCGCGATCTCCAGCAGCACGAACTCTATCGCCGACCGGCCGCTCCGGAGGACGACGAGAAACCTCGGGCTGAGTGATCGGCTATCGCTCGTATCAGAGTCGCAGATCCGTCGCCGAAACTTTCGGAGCAGCACCCGGCCGATAGGTCGCCTGCGCGATCGGCCGGCGAACTTCGGTATAGGACTCCAGCGCCGCCGCGATGGAGTTCGCACTGCGCAGGGTCTTCGCCAAGACGACCGCATCCTCGATGGCGGAGGTCGCCCCCCGCCCCGCCGCCGGCGAAACAGCATGCGCGGCATCGCCGATCAGGACGGTGTCCGCGTTGTGCCAGTTGCCTTCGGGTTCGAGTTCATACAGCGCGATCGGTGCGCTCACCTCGGAACGCTCCAGCACCTGCACCACCGGGGTCGCCCGCAGCGCGTCGAGGAACAGGTCGGGATCGGCCGTCGCCCCGGACGCGACGTTGCGCCTGCTGAACCAGAACGATCCATCGCGCTCATCCCCCACATAGCCCGCGACCCCGTCGGGATGCGACCAGAAGTGCAGCACGTGCGCCGGAAGCCCTGGCACCGCTACCGGGCAATGTCCGTACCGGATCGTTTGGCCCGTGTAGGTCGGCTCCCGGGTATCACCGAGCATGCGCCGAGTGGCCGAACGAGCACCGTCCGCGCCGACCAGCAGCTCACTCGTGCGCTCGCCGGGATCGGCCCGAGTTCCGTAATCGCACGGGATGTCCGCTTCTTCCAGGCTTTCTCGCAACAAGGCCAGCAGATCCTTACGCCAGATGTGGGTACTGGACCAGCGATGACCGGGCTCGGTCCGGGCGAAGGAACCCGTTCGCCCGGTGAGCGTGTCGACAGTGCTGACACTGATGACCGGAAATCCGGCCGCCCTGACTTTCTCCCCCACTCCGATCTGATCGAGCGCGGTCGACGCCGCAGGGCCGAGGGTAACCCATCCACCCACCTCGGCGGTGCGCGCAGCGGTCTCGTAAACCCGCACTCGGGCACCGACTTTCGCCATCGCCAGAGCCGCGCACGCCCCTCCGATACCGCATCCGATGATCTCCGCTCGAAACATCCGTCACACCTTCGCCGTGGGCGGAGCCCATTGCCGACGCACCCGAACCATGTTCTCCCCCAGGCCGGCCGCCAAGGCCACGAGCAGTTTGCGGTCGGCATCGAACGTATCAGCCTGGTCCACGGCCGCGCGGTGCGGCTCGCCGTACAGCACCGGCCGCTCGCGATTGGCCGCGGCGACGCGCTGCAGTTCGCGCGCGTACCCGGAGACGGTGGCGGTCGAGGCCGGATCGATCTGGGGGCTGAGCAGCATCAGCGCATCACGGATGTCGACCATCATCGTCTGACGCCATTCCATGACGGCCGCCAAGGGCTGCCGGACACGGAACGCGGGCATCCGCCGTTCGGGAAGAAACCGGGTGATCACGCCCACCGCGAAACGCCACAGCCGCCACAGCAGCAGAACGTCGCGCAGTGCTCCGAGGCCGACGACCACAGCTCGAATACGCATCACCAAGCCATACCAGGAAACCCCCAGCAGGAACACGAGCTGCCCGAGATAGACCTCCCACCGCCCCAGCACCACGAGCGAGCGCGGTGGCCGTGCCGATACCGCGTAGTGCCCGAGCTGGATCGTGAACGTCACGGTGGCGGCCAGCATCAGCACCGCCCCTATCGCGGCGAGCACGATTCCGTGTGCCGGTGTCCCCGAGAGCAATCGCAAGTATGCGAAGCAGTAGAAAACGATCAGCATCCCCGTCGGCAACGTCATCACTTTTTCCCCGAGGCTGAAACCGACCACGGCGGGGTCGGCGAATCCATAGGGTTTCCCGTCGGAGCCCGCGGCGACCGCGCACGCGGCCATGACGATCACCGACCCGACAAACGGAATGCTCAGCGCTATCAGTATTTTCCTCGTCTGCGCACTGCGCCGGGAAGCCAGCACGAAGAACGCAACGATGCAGACCTTCGACGCCATGAGCACGACGGTACCGACGAATTCGTACCCCATCGCGGTCAGCAACCACGGATCCGAACGATCCTGGACGTACTCGCCGAAGGCATATCCCGTTGCGAGGAAGAAGAAGGCACCCACGACCGCGAGAAGAGCGACGTCCCTGTTCCGGCGGTACTGACTCGCCTTCCAGATCATGGCCGCGGTGAACGCCGCGATGAGCCACCCGTGCGGTATGTAGATCACAGCCAGCCCATTCTCTCCTGCAGTGGAAGCGACAGGTCTTCGGTCCGCTGTAGCGGACGCAGCGCCCGTTGCCGGTCGAGCACCCTGCCCACCTCATATGCCCACCGCGCGAGCAAGTTCGCCGTGTATTCCGCCTCCCATTCCATCTTCGGAGACATCGTCGAATGACGGTGCACGTTCTCGCTCTCGTAATGCCCGGCGATGATGTGCCCGAACTCGTGCCCGATCCCGTGGTCCTGATGCCAGGCGGGTGTCGCCTTCTGATAGGCGATGACGTAGGTGTCCGGCGGCGCCGAAAGCTTCAGTGTGATCGCGAAGAAGCAATCGACCGGCAGCAGCTTCTCCTGCAGCAGGACCGTCGCGCCGGTGAATTCGCAATAGCGTTCGATCAGCTGGCGCATGGTCAGCAATTCACGCACCTTCATGCGCTGGAGCAGCAGCCGGGTGCGATGCTCGACCTCACGCACCAGCGCGGGACTCGGGATGAAACGAGAGCCCTCGTTCGGCCCGCTGTCGGCGAACTCCGCCCCGTCACCCGCCGAGCGTCTCATGCGCCCGCGCCATACGGAACTCATCAGACCTCACACCCCGCAGCCCGCCCCACCGCCCGACTCTCGGCAACCGGTCCGTCGAACGGTACGAAAACGATGCCGAGCGCCGCGCCTGATCGACCATCGTGGTCACAGAACCCCCGTGCCCGGCCGGTTCGGCGTTCAAACTACCACCGCCGCGATCGGAGGGCACCGATCGAATCGCGTTGGAACGTCCCGCATTCGCGCCGATTCGGCTATGGCGCACCAGCTGTCCCTGATCGGACGCGACGCGGTTCACTCGGCCGGGCGCACGGACTCCGCCGAGCTCGCGGCGCCGGCCTCGCACGACGCGTCGCGAATCGTCTCGCGCAGCCAGCGCTGAGCCGGGTCGGCGTCGAGCCGGGCATGCCAGAGCAGGCGCACCTCGATTTCCGGCAGGGCCGCGGCGAGGGGAAACCAGCGGATGCCGAGGGTCCGGCCGTACTGTTCGGCGAGGCGCTGCGGGACGAGGCCGACGTAACGGCTCGAGGAGACCAGCAGCGCCGCGACGGCGAAGGTCGGCACCACGGCGGCGACATGGCGTTGCAAGCCCACCACGTCGAGGGCGTCGTCGAGCGGTCCGCGGGCGCGACCGCGCCGGGAGGCCGAGACATGGGGATGCCGGCACAGTTGCCGCAACGTCGGGCGACGGCGCCTGCCCAGCGGGCTGTCGGCGCGGACGATGCCGACCATTCGTTCCCGGTACAGCACGGCGGTGCGGATGTCGGGACCCGCGGCGTCGCCGACGCCGATGTCGAGATCGACCGAACCGTCGCGCAGAGCCTCGGCGCTTTCGTTGCCCTCCGTGACGAAACGAAGAACCACGCCGGGGGCGACCGCGGCCGTGGCTTCGACCGCTGTCGCGGCCAGGGTCGCGGCGACGCCGTCGTTGATGCGAATGGTGAAAGTGCGCTCGAGTTCGCCGATCGCGACCTCGCGGTCGGCGCTGATCAGTGCGGACGCTTCGTCGAGCAGTGACCGCACCCGCGGCGCGGTGCGCAGCGCGAAGGGCGTGGGAGCCATGCCGCGCCCGGCACGTACCAGGATCGGATCGTTCATCGCCCGTCGCAACCGGCCCAGCGCCCGGCTGGTCGCGGGGATGGACAGATGCAGGCGCTCGGAAGCCGCCGTGACGCCGCCTTCTTGCAGCAGCGCGTCGAATACGCGCAGGAGGTTCAGATCCAGCTGCTCGGGCATAGTTGCATCCTACGCAAGTATGTATTGACAAAGTTGCGTGGTGCGGAGACCACCGAGGTACCTACCGTCGGGGACATGCCGTTCAATGTCATGCTCCGGGATCGCGCTGCGTCGCCACGAGACCCGTCACGTCCCCGCGCCCAGCGCGGCCTGCTCGCGATCATGTGCGCTTGCGTGGTGCTCGTCGTCGGGATGGTCGCCGCGATCAACCTCGCCGTCCCGATGCTCGCCTCGAGCACACTGCATCCGTCCGCGTCGGCGCTGGTGTGGATCGTCGACACGTATGTGATCGTGTTCGCCTGCCTGGTCATTCCGGGCGGAGCCGCCGGGGATCGCTTCGGGCGCAAGGGAGTGCTGCTCGCGGGCCTGACGCTGTTCGCGGTGGGTGCCCTGATCTCGGCGACAGCGCCCGGCGTGGCCCTGCTTCTGGCGGGCCGTGCGATCACGGGTGTCGGCGCCGCCGCCGTGCTGCCCAACACACTGTCGGTTCTGCTGCACGCCGTACCCGCCGAACGCAAGGGCGCGACGATCGCCACCTGGGCCTCGATGACCGGCATCGGCGGAGTCCTCGGCAACGTCGGCGGCGGGTCGATCCTGGCGGGCGGATCGTGGCGGTGGTTGTTCGCCGCCGCCGTACCGATCTCGCTGGTTCTCGTCGCACTCGTGGGTCGGGTCGCGCCGGTGTCGGCGCGCCATGAGCGCCGGCTGGACCCGCTCGGCGCGGTGCTGCTCGTCGGTGCGTCGGTCGCGCTGCTGCTCGGTATCGTCCAAGGCCCGGAGGCGGGTTGGGACAGTGTGGTCGTTATCGCCGGTTTCGGCTGTGCCGCAGTCTTGTTCACCGTGTGGACCGTCGTCGAGCTGAAGGTCGAGCACCCGCTGCTCGATCCCCGGTTGTTCCGCGTGCCCGGCCTGCGCAGCGCCTGTCTCGGCATGACGACGGTCTTCTTCGGCATGTTCGCGCTGTTCTATGTCAACGCGTCGTTCCTGCAGTACGGCAAAGGATTCGGCGTTCTGCGGACCGGCCTGGGGATCGTCCCGCTGACGGTTCCGATCATCCTCGGCGCACGACACGTCGGACGCCTGTCGCAGCGTATCGGTCTGGACGCGACCACCGCGCTCGCGTTCGGGTTCGTCGGCTGCGGATTGCTCGGCCTGTCCACCGGCGACGCGCAGACGCCCTACCTCGCCTACGCGGCGTGGCTGGTCGTGACCGGAGTCGGTGTGACGCTGGCCCTTCCGACATTGTCCGGCGCCATCGCCGGTTCGCTACCCCCGGAGCAGGCCGGAGTCGGAGCCGGACTGCAGGCGACCACGCGTGAGTTCGGCAGCGCCTTGGGTGTCGCGGTCATCGGCACGGTGCTCACCGCACGATTCGTCGCCGCGCTACCGCCGGACATCCGCGCCGACCACGATCCGCACACCGTGGCCCAGGCACTCGCCGCGACCACACCCGACCGCGCCCGCGAAGTCGTCAGCGCGTTCGTCGCGGGCACGCAGGTGAGCCTGCGGGCGATCGGCGTGACCGTGCTCGTCCTCGGCGGGCTGGTCGTCCTGCAGTCACTGCTGTCCCGGCGGAGGGTTCCGGTCGTCGTTAGCCCACCGCGCTGATCGCACGCAGGTCGATTGCGCACGGTCACCTGCGCCATCGAAGCCACCGGCGGTCCGCTCGGGTCGCCGCGACGCACTTCGGCACTTCTTGCTGAAGGCCCATGACCGGGTACTCGTCGAAGCGAGTCCGGTGGACCGTATCTGGGGGGCGTCGGACTGACCGCCGACGATCCGCGCCTCGAAGATCCGACCCAGTGGCTAGGGCTGGATCTCCTCGGGTTCGCACTGATGGAGGCGCGCTCGGTGCTGCGCGAGGCGTCATCGGTCGGGTGATGCGTCGCTGCCGGTGACGTATTCGATTGTGCTCAGACGGGACAGGCGGTAGCCGACCCGCCTGCCCCTCACCGTCTTACGGCAGCGCATCGCTCCCGCGCGGGCGGGAGGGATGCGGGCGGCGCGGGTACTTGCTCGGCCGCATACGACCGGTGGCCCGTAAGGTCTCCACCGCCGCGCATTTCCACGAGCATTCGTCCGCGTCGCACTCGAGATGAACCTGCATGAGCGCGTGCGCATCGCCGGGGCCGAATTCCGGGCCGTCTCTCGGCTCTACCGCAGGCCAGCCCAACGGCGGCCAGCCCAGCAGGCACAGTTGTTCATGGCCGACACGTTCGGCGATGTGATAGACGCTCGGACCACGCAACGGCCTCCGCCACCATCTGCTCGCGGCGAAGAAGACCATCAGCAGCACCACGACCACTGCCGTCCCCACAGCCAGGGCTGTGCCGAACCCGGACAAGTCGAACATCAAGCTTTCGCCCCGCTCTCCGGTGCGCCGAACGGTGCCCACCGATGTCCCCGCGCCCACACTTGCTCGGGGGCGACGGCAATCAGCGTCACTTCCTCGGTGAGGCCGCGCCTGGCGGTCCAGATGTGCTCCCGAGTCGGAGCGATGACGACCGAAGCGCCCACCCGGCGGATCGCCTGCACGAGCAGCAGCGTCGGCATCAGCGCGTCACGATCCACCACCAGCACTTCCGGCTCGGGATAGCCCTTCCGCTCGGCTAGCGCCCGAATCGCGCGCTCCTCACCCGCGTGGTCACTGCCGGACTGATCCAGCCGGATGTAGCCGAGCGCGATTTCCGCCATGTCCGCCCCTCGATTGGTTGGTTGGTATGGCACCCGGCGCCGGGGATTGCGACCCCCTGGGACGTCACAGCAGCTGGGTTGTGCCGGGTCAGAAGCCGACTCACCCGGCGCCGAGGCCGGGATAAGAAGACCCCGCACAGGCGATACCGCAAAAGACGTGCGTTTGCGGTAAACGTGTGCAAAGGGGGTGTGCGCAGTCGCTCGATCATGGCACCGCTTGTCCAGCCCATGCCACACTCAACGACATGGGGCGGAAGCCTAAGGTGCCGAATCGCCAGCTGACGGAATTGCTCGAGGAGACCCGAATCAGCCGAAAAGGCCTTGCTCGTAGAGTTGTGGAGCGTGGACACAGCGTCGGTGTCGAACTGTTCTATGACCACACATCGGTAGGCCGATGGCTCGCAGGAGAGCAACCGAATACACCGGTTCCCGAATTGATCGCGGAGGTCCTGACGGAACTCGTGGGTCGTCCGCTCGTTCCGTCGGACTGCGGCATGTCCCGCAGCCAGGAATCAGCTGATCTGGGCCTGGAGTTCCCGTTGAGCCTTGCAGAGGCGACGGCCGCTGCGACCGCGTTATGGAGGAGCGATGTGGAGCGCCGTCGATTCCTGAAGGGTTCCTCGTATGCTGTGGCCGTCTACCCGGCAGCGTCGATGCGATGGCTGACCATGCCGGGACCGGAGCATCCGGTGTCCGGAAGAGGTTGCCGACGGATCGGACAATCCGAAGTCGCAGCGGTTCGAACAATGACCGCGGCGTTCCAAGACCTCGACAATCGCGTCGGCGGTGGCAAGGTTCGCTCGACGATTGTGCACTATCTTCACAGTTCGGTCACACCGCTACTGCATGCGAGCTACACGGAACCGATCGGCCGCCAGTTGTTCGCGGTCACTGCCGAATTGACCAAGCTCGCAGGGTGGGCGGCCTACGACCTCGAAGAGCACGGCCTAGCTCAGCGGTACTTGATCCAAGCGCTACGAATGTCACGCGCCGCAGGTGATGCGGGACTAGGTGCCGAAATCCTCGCCGCGATGAGTCACCAAGCAACCTACGTCGGGCGCGCAGGCGACGCCATCGACCTCGCTCGCGCGGCCCAAATCACCGCGCGGACAGCTGGACTTCCGGCGCTCGAGTCCGAATGCCATCTGGTCGAGGCGCATGGACATGCTGCGCGCACGGACGGTTCGTCGTGTGCAGCTTCGCTCAACGCAGCCGAACGTGCCTTCGGTCGGGCGGATGGCGCACAGCCACCCTGGCTCGACTACTTCGATCACGCATACATGTCGGCAAAGACCGCCCACTGTTTCCGAGACCTAGGCGACAACGCCCGTGCAGCCCATTTCGCGGAGCAATCGTTGAAAATGTCGGACGGCTACACCCGTGGGCGTGCGTTCAATCTTTGTCTGCTCGCTTCGGCCCTAGCCGACGGCAATCCACACGAAGCCGTTCGAGTCGGTGCCGAAGCGCTTGAACTCGTCGACGGGTTGCAATCACAACGCACACTTGCCTACCTGCGCGAAGTGCGCAGTCGTCTTGTTGCGCACGCGGCGCTGCCCGATGTTGCAGAATTCCGACAGCAGGTCATTATGATCGCGAGGCGGGCAGACTGAGTGCGCGGTAGATCGCGATCACCGTTGCGGCTCCGATGATCTCGCCGCGCTGAATCATCCGTTCCGCTTCCTCGACTGCGATCCAGCGGGTGTCCTCGGCCTCGTTGACGTCCGGTTGAGTGTCGGTCAAGCGCGCCCCCCGGGCGAGGTAGATCTCCTGCGGTTGATCCAGCGTGCCGATGGCCGGTTGATACGTGACCAGGTGCTCCATCGTGCTCGGACGCCAACCGGTCTCTTCTTCGACCTCGCGTGCTGCTGCGGTCGCTATATCTTCCGCAGCGTCGACGTAACCGCCGGGAAGTTCCCACACCCAGCGGTCGATGATGAAGCGATGCCGGTACATCAGCAGCGCCTCGCGCTTGTCGTTCAGCACCAAAGTCATTGCGCATCGCGGCATACGCGCAACGTATTGCGTGAACTTGACTCCGTCGGGTAGCTCCACATCCACGGTCGACAATCGGATGTGGCGGTTCTCGTCCACTAGACGCTCGCCGTGGATAGTCCACTGAGTGCGGTTCACCTGCTCGACGTTATCTCAGCATGGCAGGCCGTCGACGAGCATCAGCGGCCTTGGCATGGCGTTGGGCAGGCGGAGACGACCGCCTGCCCACCGACTTCACCGGATCAGTCCAGCGACCGGAAGAACTCGCGCACGTCGCCGATCAGCAGCTCCGGCACTTCGAGTGCGGGGAAATGCCCGCCGGAGTAGAACTCCGACCAATGGGTGATGTTGTGCGCGCGCTCGGCGAAGCGGCGGATGGCGTAGTCGCCGTCCTTGAACACGGCTACGCCGGTCGGCACGGTGCCTTTGGGTTTCGGCGCGAACATGGTCGCGTCGTGGAAGCGCTCGTAGTAGAGGTTCGCGACGCTGCGGGCGGTGTCGGTGAACCAATAGATGCTCACCGTGGTCAGCAGGCAATCGAGGTCGACGGCCTGTTCGGGGAGGTCGTGGGACTGGTCGGTCCACTCGCGGTATTTCTCCACGATCCAGCCGAGCTGGCCGGTCGGGGAATCGGCGAGCAGCTGGGCGATGGTGTTCGGGCGTGAGCCCTTCAGGTTCATGTAGGCCGAGCCGTCGTCCTGGAACTTCTTCATTGCGCCCAATCGCGCCTTTTCGGCGTCGGTGAGGGCGGCCATGTCGGCGGGGTCGCCGGTCGGGAAGGTGACCAGCGCGTTGACGTGCACGCCGAGTACGTGATCGGTATCCAGGCGGCCCAGCGCCGGGGCGATGAAGGCGCCGTGGTCGCCACCCTGTACGCCGTAGCGGTCGTAGCCGAGGCGGGCCATGAGTTCGGCGAGCGCCGCCGCGATCCGGCCGTCGTTCCAGCCCGGCTCGGTGAGCGGGCCGGAGAAACCGTGGCCGGGCAGCGACGGGATGACCAGGTGGAAGGCGGGCGCGTCCGGGGCGCCGTGCGCGGCGGGCTCGGTGAGCGGGCCGATCACGTCGCGGAAGTCGGCCACCGAACTCGGCCAGCCGTGCAGCAACAGCAGCGGTGTGGCGTTCTCCTGGGCCGAGCGCACGTGCAGGAAGTGCATGTTCTGCCCGGCGACGGTGGTGGTGAACTGCGGGTAGGCGTTCAACTCCGCCTCGGCGGCACGCCAGTCGAACTTCTCGGCCCAATACCCGGCCAGCTCCTTCAGGTAGGCAATCGGCACACCACGCTCCCAGCCGCTACCGGGCAGGTCATCGATCCAGCGGGTTCGGGCCAGACGAAGGCGAAGGTCATCCAGGTCAGCCTGCGGAATGTCGATACGGAAGGGGCGAATCTCGGTGTTCGTCATGCCATTGATACTTCGGGTAACGAGGGGGTCGGCGAATCACGAGAATTCGTTATTTCCCGGCCCCACGCAGCCTGCCGAGTAACGGCGCCGACCCAGCCAGACCCACCAACCTGGCAAACGCGCCCCCCACCCCATGGACGCCCACCGCCGGAAGCGCGCGAGTGGCGCACCATTGCGGCATCGCCCGAGAAGACCTCACCATGGTGTGCCACTCGCGAACTTCCGGGCGGAGATGGGGTTATCCGGCGAAGTTTTGATGCGGCCTTCGCCGCACGCCGATTCGACTTCCGCAGTTGGCACCGGCCGCCCGGTGCGGGCATGATCGCGCCGTGGTCAGCCTTCCGGTTTGCGGTGCCTTCGTGGGGCGGGCCGCTGAGCTTGCGGCATTGCAGGATGCCTATCGGGAGCCCGCGGTGCATACCGTGCTGGTCGGCGGCGAAGCGGGGATCGGCAAGTCGCGGCTGGTCGCGGAGTTCGGGACGCGGCTCGGGGCGGGTACGGCGGTGCTGTCCGGGCGGTGTCCGGAATTCGGCGCGAAGGGAGTGCCGTTCACTCCGTTCGTCGCGGTCATGCGCGCACTGCTGCGCGATCAGGGCGTGGAGACGCTCGCGGCGCTACTTCCGATGCGGCCCGCGCTGGCGCGCTGGCTTCCGGAACTGGCGGCGCGGTCCGGCGCGGCGGAGCCCGACACCGATCGGATCCGGTTGTTCGGCGAGATCCTGACCGTGCTGGAACAGTGCTCGATGACCAAATCGCTGGTGGTGGTGCTGGAAGATCTGCACTGGGCCGACGAGGCCGGCCTGGAGTTGCTCGACTTCCTGGTGGCCAACATCGCCGAAGGCGATCTGTTCTTGGTCGGCACTTACCGGCCCGCCGATTCCGGACCGTTGCGCAAGCTGGTCGCGGGCCTGCGCCGCGACCCGGGCGTGCGCCTGCTTTCTCCGGCGCCGCTGACCAGGCACGAGGTGGGCAGGCAGCTGGCGGCGCTGCGCGGCCGGGAGCCGGAACCAGGGACGATCGGACGAATCTTCGAGCGCAGCAGAGGAATTCCGCTGTTCGTCGAGGCGCTCGGTCCCGCACCCGAGGATACGCCCGCCGAGCTGTCGGAGCTGTTGCTCGGCCACCTGTCCGACCTGCCCGATCAGGCCGCGTCGGTGCTGCGGCTCGCGGCGGCGGCCGGGTCTCCGGTCCGGCACACCCTGCTGGCGGCCGCCTGCGATCTCACCGAGGACGTGCTCACCGCGGCTTTGCATCAGCTGATCGGCCAGCGACTGCTGGTGCCCACCGACACCGGCTATGAGTTCCGGCACGTCCTCATCCGGGACGCCATCTACGATCACCTGCTGCCCGCGGAGCGAAAGAGACTGCACACGAGGCTTTGCCGGGCGTTGGCCGCGCACCGGAAGCACGATCCGGAGCAATGCCCCTCCGGCGAGCTGGCCTACCACGCGTATGCCGCCGGAGAGCTGCCGCTGGCACTCGAGGCCGCGTGGGAAGCCGCGGCGGAAGCGGAAGACATCGGGGCGCATCGTGTCCAGGTGCGCTATCTGGACCAGGTGCTCGAATCGTGGGATCGGGTGCCGCAAGCGGCGAGCCGAGTGGACGCCGACCGGGTCGATGTCGTGGAAGCGATCGTGGCCGCCTGCTATCGGGGCGGCGTCGTCGAGCGAGGGATCGCGGCAGCCGACGAGGCGCTGGCCGCGACCGACGCGCGCAGCGACCCGGAGCGTGCCGCCCGGCTGCACTACTACCGTGCCGGGCTGCGCAACCAGAGCAGCGGCGGCGGCGAAGACGACCTTCTCGCGGCGCTGGCATGTCTTCCCTCGGACCCGCCGACCCTGCTGCGCGGCGAGGTGCTCGCCGAACTCGCCGCGGCTCGGGTATTCAGCGGCGCGGCGGCTGCGGCCGAGAACGACGCCCGCGCCGCCGTCGAGGTGGCCGAACAGTTACGTGGTGTGCCGACCGTGAACGGCACCTCGCCGGTCATTGCTACGGTGCCCGGCGCGCCGTGTGCGACCGAGGAAGGCGCCGGCGCGGATTCCGCGTCCCCCGCGAGGCAGCGGCGGTCATCGAGGCGGAGTGCGAGCGTCTTTCGCGACAACCGGCGCGGCGGGGCGCTGGCCGCGCGCGCCTACACCTACCTCGGGCTTGCCACCGCGGACCGTCCGGAGGCCGCCATGGCCCATTTCGAACAGGCGCATGCGGTCGCGAAGGCCGTCGAAGATCCGGGCACAATGCTCACGGTGGTGCTGTGGGAGTCGGCGCTGCTGGTGTCGGCGGGCGCCGACGAGGCGGCCATCGCCGCGATCCAGCAGGGGCTGCGCGCCGCGCACGAAACCTACCGGTTCGCCGAGGCCGCCCCGATTCTGCTGGTCAAATGGGCGCAGGCGCTCGCTGCCCTGGGTCGTTGGAACGAAGCGCTCGAGCTCATCGATGAATCGCTCACCGAGCAGTTGACCCCGTTGAGCACCGCCGCGCTACTGCTGTGTCACGCGCGGATCATGCTGGCGCGCGGGGACGAGGAGGCCGCGGCGACGAGCGCGGCGGCCGCGCAGCCCTTGCTCGGGGACCGCCGCTGGGCCAGGCAGTACCAAATCCGACTGCACACCGTGCAGACCGAGATCGCGCACGCGGCGGGCAACCCGCAGCGTGCCGCCGAGACCGGCGCCGCGACACTGACCGCGGACGATCTGACCGCGCACCATCACGAGGCGTGGGCACTGGCCGAGGCGGTCGCCCGCACTCGCTGCGCTCCATTGGTTCTGGATTCCGTCGTGGCAAGGCTGCCGGTGACCACCGCGGTCGACGCCGCATACCGGAATTCCTGCCACGCCGTACGCAGCGGCCGTCCCGCCGACTGGGCCGCGGCGGCTTCTTCCTGGCGAGCCCTGCGTCGGCCGTATGAGCTGGCGCGCAGCCTGCTCGAATCCGGCGATGCGGAATTGGCGGCGGGTGATCGCGCGGCGGCACGCGGCGCACTGCGGTCCGTTCTCGAGCTGGCGAACGAGCTGGCGGCCGTGCCACTCGCCGAGCAAGCCAGGCAGCTGGGCGACCGCGCCGGGATCGATCTCGCCCACTCCGGCAACCGGCCGGCCACGACCCCGCGGGCGGGTACTGCGGGCCTGACCCCACGGGAACTCGATGTGCTGCGTCTGGTGGCGACGGGAGCGAGCAACCGTCAGATCGCGGCCGAGCTTTTCATCAGCGCCAACACCGCCGGTGTGCACGTCTCGCGAATCCTCACCAAGCTCGGCGCGTCGAGCCGCACCGAAGCGGCCGCGACGGCGCGGAAACGCGGATTGCTCATCTCCGAAGGCTGACCGACCAAGGCGGCGCGGCCATCGGTCGCGGCAGGGGCAAAGCCGCCGTTGTCACGCACGGCCGTTCGGCCCGAGTCACCGGCTGTTGTCCCAGGACTCTCGAGCCGTGCGGATCTCGGGCGCACTCGCGCCTATCCAGCTGATCAGGCCGCAGAGATGGCGGGCGGCCTCCTCACCGAGCCGGGTCAGCGCATACGACACCTGCGGGGGCCTGACCGGTAGGACGGTGCGTTCCACGAGACCGTCCCGCTCCAGCGTGCGCAGCGTCTGGGACAGCATCTTCTCGCTGATTCCCTCGATACGGTCCCGCAGCTGGTGGAAACGACGGGAGCCCGGGCGCAGGGCCGCCAGCACCAACAGCGACCAACGCCCGGTGAGGTGTTCGAAAATGTCGCGGCTCGGGCAATCTCGCCGGAAGACAGAATTCTCGGAATCGGCGTCCACCTGCGAGCTTACCGTCATGACCAGAGCTTACTTGAAAGTGGCTACTTACCATGAGAAAGCTCCCCACCTAATCTCCAGACATGGACATGATGCGGATAGATGTGTGGTCGGACCTGCTGTGCCCGTGGTGCTACATCGGCAAACGAAACTTCGAGACGGCACTGTCCCGGTTCGATCACCGCGCGCGGATCCAGGTTCATTGGCATGCGTTCGAACTCGACCCCGGACTGTCGCGCAAACCAGGCCTCACCTTGCCCGAACGGTCACGCCGGGATCTGGGCGGAACCAGCGAGCAGGCCGTCGAGCGCATCAGGGGCGTAACCGAACTCGCGGCCGCGGCCGGATTGGACTACCGCCTCGATCTGGCCGTGCCGGTCAACAGCTTCGACGCGCACCGCCTGGTCAAACTGGGCGAGACCGTCGGCCACGGTGAGGCCGTGCTCGAACGGTTGATGCGCGCCTATACAGCGGAAGGAGCCGTCCTCAGCGACCCCGAAACCCTCGTCCGGCTCGGTGGCGAATCGGGCGTGGACCCGGAGCGCACGCGAGAGATGCTGCGCGGCAACGATTTCACGGATGCCGTCCACGAGGATCGGGAGAAAGCATTCCGCCTCGGTGTCGGCGGTGTCCCCTCGTTCGTCTTCGACGGACGATTCGTGCTGAGCGGTGGCCGGACCCCGCAAGACTTCCTACGCGCCCTCGAAACCTCATGGCATAGCCGCGGCGACGCGTAGGCCGGGAACGGGCCGGTCACCGACCGCGCCTGCCGAATCGCGGACGCCCGCTCATCCGACCTGGTCAGACGAACTGGGTGACGCCGTTGAATTCCGCGAGTGGCGCCGGTCCATCGACTTCGTATTCGAGCAGGAGCAGGCCGCGACCGGTGGCCTCGTGGCGGATGAGCCGAAGGCCGGTGGTCGCGCCGGCGCCGGTGAGTAGTCGCCTTCCTGTTCGCAGCACGGTGGGGGCGACAGCGAGTCGGACGATGTCGACCAGGCCGGCGGCGAGCAGACAATCGCCGAGGCGTGAGCTGCCGTGGATCTGCAATTCGCGGCCCGGTCGGCGTTTCAGGTCGGCGACGGTGGCGACCGGGTCGCCGGGTAGCACTGTCGTCGGTTTCCAGCTGCCCGTTGTCAGGGTGTTGGAGACAACGTACTTCGGCAGGGCGTTCATGCGCTCGGTGAAGGGATCGCGGGGATCGGTGATGGCGGGCCAGTCGCGCGCGAACGCCTCGTAGGTGCGGCGCCCGAGCAGCAGTCCGTCGGCGGCATCGAGCCATTCGGAGGTGCGCTGAACGAACATCTCGTCGAGGTAGGGCACCAGCCAGCCACCGCGATCGAAGCCGTCGCTGGTGTCCTCGGTCGGTGAACCGGGTCCCTGGCCGACTCCGTCGAGGGTGAGGAACTCGGTGAGCGCGAGTTTCATGCCTTGACCTCGCTCTCGACGAACTGGGTGAGTTGATCGGTGACCGTCCCCCACCCGAGCATGAATCCCAGTTCTTCGTGCCGGGCCCGCGCGGCCGGGTCCGC
>NZ_JBHVDM010000108.1:0-22026 GCF_042802775.1 Nocardia sp. NPDC057455
ACAGGCCTTCAGCTGAGCTGGCGGCGGCGGGGCGTTCGCGCGGGATCAGTGCGAAGGCCGAGATTTGTCGGCCGCTGCCCGCCGGGCTGCGCTGACTGCCCGCTTGGCGATCGCCCACCGGTGCACCTCCGAGGGTCCGTCGTAGATGCGGAAAGGCCGCACTTCGCGGGACAGGCGCGCCAGCGGCAGGTCGTCGGAGACGCCGAGACCGCCGCACAGTTGGATGCTCCGGTCGACGATGCGGTAGATCGCCTCGGCGGCGAATGTCTTCGCTATCGAAGTGGCGTTGCTCGCGTGTTCACCGCTGTCGAGTTCCCAGCATGCGCGCACCAGTAGCGCGCGGGTGGCGGCGATGTCGATCTCGTTGTCGGCGATCATCTGTTGCGCCATGCCGAGATCCCCGATGCGCGCACCGAAGCCTTCGCGTTCAGCGACGCGCTCGACGGCGACGTCGTGGCCGCGCCGCGCCGCGCCGAGCCATCGCATCACGTGCGTCATGCGGGCGGGGCCCAGGCGCACCTGGGCGTATTCGAAGCCGCGGTCGACGGCGCCGAGCACCGCTTCATCGGGGACGAACATGTCCTCGAAGAAGACCTCGCAGTGGCCGCCGATCATGGCCCGGTCGAGCGTGGTGATATGCCTGCCCACCCGCAGGCCGGGGGTGTCGGCAGGGGCCAGGAACATGGTCGCCCCGCCGCGCTGGCCCGGTTCGCCGGAGGTGCGGGCCATCACGATGAAGAAGCCTGCGCCGTCCGCGCCGGTGATGAAGTACTTGTGGCCGGTGATGCGCCAGCCGCCGTCGACGCGATCGGCACGGGTGGCAAGCGCCGCCGGGTCGGATCCCGCGCCTGGTGCCGGCTCCGTCATCGCGAAGGCCGAGCGCACCGCACCACGGGCGAGCGGCTCCAGAAAGCGCGCCTTCTGCTCCGGGTCGGCGATATGGGCGAGCATGTGGACATTGCCCTCGTCCGGCGCCGCGATGTTGAGCGCGGCCGGTCCGAACAGCGAGTAGCCCGCTTCTTCGAACACAGGGGCGCGATCGGACATCGACAGCCCGTGACCGCCGTACTCGACGGGCGCGTGCGGCGCGAAGACGCCGGCCTCACGCGCCTGCTCGTTGAGCGTGCCGCGCAGTTGGTCACCACCCGCGGCGGTGATGTCGCCGTGGTGCTCGTCCTCGATCGGCAGCACCGTCTCCCGCACGAAGGAGCGGGTGCGTTCGATCAGCGCCCGCACTTCGCCGGAATAGGTCAGATCGATCGGCATCGCGCATTCCTCCTCGACATAAGAGTGTCGTCACCGGACCGAACGATCGCTCCGTCTGAACACTGTCCCACTGGGCGCTGTAGGTGTCAAAGTGCCGTGATCGAGCGTATCCCAGCGGAGGTGAGAGAATCGCATTGTTCAGTTATTCTGAACGTCATGGGAGATGAGGCCGCGTCGCCGCACGAGGCGATCCGTCGTGCGCGCCGCGCCGCCGGCCTGTCGCTGCGGGAAGTGGCCCGCCGTCTCGAGATCAGTCCCGCGACGCTCAGCGCCGTGGAGACGGGAAAAACCGGCATCTCGCTCGCGCGGCTCACGCAGTTGTCCGCTGTGCTCGGTGTGCCGGTCACGCACTTGCTCGGTGCCGGGTCTTCGGTGACCCGGCCGCGCTACGACCGGACCGACGCCGAACCGGGTGCGCACGGCGACTGGCGCGAGTTCGCCCCGCTGGACGTCGACCCGGTGCTGGCCGCCGCCCTCGCGTCGTTCGTCGAGATCGGCTACCACGGCACGACGGTGCGCGGCCTCGCCCGCCGGGCGGGCACCAGCGTCCCCGGCCTCTACCACCACTACCGCGACAAGCACGAGCTACTGGTCCGCATCCTCGACCTGACCATGGACGAACTGCACTGGCGTGTTGGCGCCGCCCGCGCGGAGGGCCGCGACAGCATCCACCGGGTGCGCCTGATCGTCGAAGCCCTGGCCCTGTTCCACACCCATCGCCGCGACCTCGGCTTCATCGGCGCCAGCGAGATGCGCAGTCTCTCTCCTGGCGAACGCGCGCGCATCGCCCGTTCCCGCCGCGATATCCAGGCCATCCTGGACGACGCGATCGCCGAGGCCCATGCCGAGGGCCGCATCGCTGTTCCCCAGATCCGGGCAGCGGGTCGTGCCATAGCCACCATGTGCACCGCCATCCCCCAGTGGTTTCGTGAGTCCGGCCCCGCGACGCCGGAGGAAGTGGCTGCGCAGTACGGCGATTTCGCCCTGGGTGTGCTCGGGATCGATCCGGTGAAGTAGGCGCCTGCGCCTCGCGGTACACCTAGGTGGCGATCGGCCACCCCCTTGGGGACGGGACCTCAGCACTCGGGGTCCTGATGCCGGCGGCGAAGACGGCGGAAAGTAAGACCAGTCACCGCCGGCGAACCGGAGCATCCCATGTCGATCCCCAGCACAATCCCCACCGCGGCGGAGCGGCGTGCCACAGTCCGGACCGAAGACGGCGTCGCGCTGGCGGTTCGCGAATACGGTCCGCGAGACGCGGACCTCACCATCGTCCTGCTGCACGGACACTGCCTGCGCAGCGAGTCCTGGACCTACGTTCGCGACGCCCTGCTGCGCAGGCACTCCGGCGCACGGATCGTCTGCTACGACCATCGCGGCCACGGCGAGTCCGCCGCGGCGCCCCGGCAGACCTACAACCTCGAGCAGCTCGGCCGCGACCTGCGGGCGGTTCTCGATGCGGTGGCCCCCACCGGACCGGTCGTCCTCGTCGGTCACTCGATGGGCGGCATGACCGCGCTGACCTACGCCGGCCGCAACCCGCACGAGATCGGCACCCGGATCGTCGGCGTCGCCCTCCTCGCCACCGCTGCCGACGGGCTCGCCGATGCCGGCTTCGGCCGACTCCTGCGCAACCCGGTCGTCTCCGTGTTCCAGGCGGCTGTCCGTCGTGCCCCGCGCATGATGCACCACGCGAAGCTCTTGACCTGCAGGCTCTTCGCCCCGATCATCCGCACCGCGGAATTCGGTGATCGCAAGGTGAGCGCGCGGGTGCTCACCCTGGCCAACGCGATGCGCAACGAGACGCCGATCGTGACGATGGCGAGCTTCTTGAGCGAGTTCATGATCTATGACCGAACCGACGCGCTTCCGGTTCTCTCGCGGATCCCCACGTTGGTGCTGTGCGGCTCCGCCGACCTGATGACGCCGCCGTCGCATTCCGTCGCGATGGCCGCCGCGGTCGAATACTCGGATTTCGTGATGATCGAGGGCGCGGGTCACTCCGTGATCCTGGAGCAACCCGGTCGGGTGGCGGAGGCCGTCGCACGCCTGATGGCGCGCGCCGGTGAGATCGGCGCCGCTGACCTCACCTACGCCGCGTAGCGAAACTCACGCGTACCGTTGCCGGAGCTTGCCCTTGACCAGCTTCCCGGTGGGGGTCCGGGGCAGGTCGTCGGTGAAGTCGAAACTCCGGGGCACTTTGTAGTGGGCGATGCGGTCGCGCAGGTACTCGCGCAGCTCCGTGGCGAGTCGCGGGCCGGGTTCGGCTCCCGGCGCGGGCTGCACGACCGCCTTGACGGATTCGCCCATCTCCTCGTCGGGCACGCCGATCACCGCCACATCGAGCACCTCGGGGTGCATGGCGAGCGCGTCCTCGATCTCCTGCGGGTAGATGTTCACACCGCCGGAGATGATCATGAAAGCTTTACGGTCGGTGAGGAACAGATAGCCCTCCTCATCGACGTATCCGATATCGCCGGTGGTGGTCCAAGTCGGGTGTTCCGGATGGATCGCCTCCACCGTCTTCGCGGGGTCGTTGTGATAGGCGAAGGGGATAACGTCGCGTTCGAAGTAGACGATTCCGATATCGCCGGTCGGTAGTTCCGCGCCGTCGTCACCGCACACCCGGATCGTCCCCAGACCCGCCGTGCCGACCGAGCCCGGCTTGCGCAACCACTGCTCGCTGTCGATGAAGGTGGCGCCGTTGGCCTCTGTCGAAGCGTAGTACTCGTGCAGGATCGGCCCCCACCAGTCGATCATCGCCCGCTTCACGTCCACCGGACACGGGGCCGCCGCATGCACGGCGACCCGGAGACCGGACACGTCGTAGCGGGCGCGGACGGCCTCGTCGAGTTTCAGCATCCGGACGAACATGGTCGGCACCCATTGACTGTGCGTCACGTGGTAGCGCTCGATCGCGGCCAACGCCTGCTCGGCGTCGAATTTCTCCATGATCACCAGCGTTCCGCCGAGCGCGTGGACCACACCACCGAAGCGCAGCGGCGCGGCGTGATAGAGCGGGGCGGGGGAGAGGTAGACCGTCTCGGTGTCGAATCCGTACAGCGGGCCGAAGACCGCGGTGTAGGTGTCTCCGGGCGCGTCGCCGACCTGCCGGTCCGGCAGGGGCTGTTCGATGCCCTTGGGCCGTCCGGTGGTACCTGAGGAATAGAGCATGTCCGCGCCGCGCGGCTGGTCCGGCAGGGGTTCGGGGGAGGCCGCCGCCCGGGCGTCCTCGTAGGACTTGTATCCCGGCACCGGGCCGCCGAAGGCGAGGCGGATGTCCACCGAGGGGGTCTGCGTCACGATCTGCTCGGCGGCATCGGCGAGACCAGCCGACACGATCAGCGCCCGGGCTCCGCAGTCGTTGACGATGTAGCTGATCTCGCTCGGCGACAGATGCCGGTTGACGGCGGTGATGTAAAGACCGGTTCGCAGTGCTGCCCAGTAGACCTCGTAGACTTTCGGATCGTTTCCCGAAAGCAGCGCGACATGATCGCCCTTGCGCAGCCCCGCGTCATGCAGGTGGCGGGCCAGCCGGATCGAGTTCTCCTCGAGTTCCCGATAGGTCAGCACTTCGCCGCTCTCGGCGCGAACAACAGCCGGTTTGTCAGGGAATCGGTGGACGTGTGCGCCGGGGTACATACGGCTCCTCGGTGGAACTGGACGGTGGGTACCCGACCGCCCGGCCTGCGCGGGCTCCCGAACCCCGGGCCCCGCCGGCATTCCTGGTGTCCCGCAGAGCGGTTGCTCTGCCACCGTACGATAGCTGAAAGTAAACGGTGATTCTGGTTGATTCGGCAGAATTCACGAGGCTGCCTGCGCGACGGTCGGTGCTCCTGGGCATCGGGCGTCCTCGGCCACGCACTGGCCACCGACACCGGCTGGCACACCCCTCGTCCGCACCTGGTCCGACATCGTCGACGCCGTCGAGGCATGGACAGGTGCCCCGTGATGTCGGGACCATCGACTCCACCGATGCGTGGTCGCGCCCGGCGCCGACGGATAGGGGGCTGACCGTTTCGATCCGATCGACAGTCGATTTCCGGCCGGAGAGGCGATGAGCTGACCAGCCGGCCCACCAGTCGCAGGCCACGTTCTCCGCTCATCCGGGATTCGAGTCGCTGCGGCTGAGTCGGACGACACCCGTCGCGGACAATTCCTCGCCGGCGACCGGACCCGGACCGAGCTGCCGTCCACCATGGAGTCCGCGGCCCAGAGCGCGCGCAGTGCCGTCGATGCCGTCCAGGGCTATCCGACTCTCCCGAAATGACCGCCGCGCCCTGAGCGGCACAGGGGCGCAAGCTTTTCGATGACGTTCGTCCCGGTTATTCCGCCCGAAGTGGGCAATACGGTCCATGGAGAGGTGAGAACCATGAGCTTATTCCGAAGTGCTGACAGGTATCGACGGCGCCGCACCCGCAGCGGGGGGCGCGGCCGGTGGCGGAACGGTTACCGAAGCCGGTGGCGCAGCCGGTATGGCGGCCGGTGGCGACGCCGGGACAGTGGGAGCTACCGCAGGTCCGGCGGCTCCGGGGGATTGGCGGGAGCCGCGCGATTCGGATTCATCGCACGCGGAATCGCGTACATCGTCATCGGCATTCTCGCGTTCATGCTGGCGGTCGGCACCGCCCAGCATGAGCCGACCGCAGGCGGGGCGCTCGCCGCGCTCGCCGGTAAACCGCTGGGCTATCTGCTGCTGTGGATCCTGGCCCTGGGATTCGCCGCCCTGGCCGCGTGGCGGCTGGCGCAGGCCGCAGGCGCGCCCGCGGCGAGCCCGAGCGGGCTTCGTCTGCGCGCGCTGGCACTCGGCCTGGCCTACGCCATAGCGTTTTTCGTCATCCTGCGGTTCGTCGTGGACGGCCGGACACCGCAGCCCGGTGACGCCGTAGCACGCGACGTGACCGCCCGGATCCTCGGCTGGGACGGTGGGCAGGTCGTCGTCCTGTTGATCGGTCTGGCCATCCTCGCCCTGGGCGTCCTGACCACTCTGCGCGGGCTCCGTCTGGCTTTCGTCGACGACCTGCGAATGGGCTGGATGACCCAGGCATCCCGCGAAAGCGTGATCTGGCTGGGCCGGTTCGGGTATCTGGCGCGAGGCTTGATCGTCATGGGTATCGGACTCGCCGCGGTGGTGGCGGCCGCCGACTACGAACCGGCGAACGCCAAAGGTGTCGATGCCGTGCTGCACGATTTCGCCGACAGCACCTTCGGGCCTTGGCTGCTCATTCTGGTAGCCCTCGGTCTGATGGCGTTCGGGGTCCTCTCGTTCCTGCAAGCGAGATACCGGCGGACCTACGGAGGCGTCCCGGTGTGAATCAGGCACCGCCTCGGAGCCAGGCGGCGGTCTCCGGGCATCCCGCGTCTCTGGTAGCTTCCGGCGCGTGAGCAAGATCCCGACCCCAGCGGAAGAGTCCCGGTTCTGGGGCCTCATCGAGTCGGCGTGGGAACGGGTGGGCGCCGAACCGAACAGGCTTCGTAAAGCCCTGTCCGACAGACAGAGTGACGACGAGGCATACGCGATCGACAAGTACCTGAACTCGTTTCTCGACCATTTGCGTGCCCTGAGCGAACCACAGTCGGGTGAGGAGCTGACCGCGCTGGACCGGGTGCTGGAGCGAAAGTTGTTCGACCTCGACCGTTCCGACATCCAGGAGGTCACGGACGGCTCGGACGACGGATTCCTGTACTGTCGCGGGTTCATCGTCGCCATGGGCCGGGACTTCTTCGATGCCGTGACAGCAAGCCCGGAGGTGGCCGTCCTCGACGCCGATTGCGAGGCCATGTGCTACTTCTTCGCGCACCTGCACCATCGACGGTTCGGTCGTTTCCCGGACACGGGTTCCGGCATTTCCCGGGAGACCGCCACGAACCCGGCCGGCTGGGCTTGACCCGGCGCGCCGCCGTTCACCGTTGCTCGCCCTGGATCTCGGCGGCGAGGGCGGCTCGCTCGGCCTCCTGCCGAGCAAGGAGCTCAGCGCTGTAGGCGGTCCATTCCTCCTCCTGGGCCGGAGTCATCTGTGCTGCATGAACTTCGGACTCGACATCGGGATGCGCGTCGAGGAACCGGGCGAACAGCGAGCCCATCTCCCGGCTGTGCCTGCGGTTGAGCTCGATCCGTCGCGGGTCCATCCGCCGCTGCTCGTCACACAGCGCCAGTTGGTCGAACACGACCAAGGCGATCCGCGCAGGGTCGTCCGGCGGGTGCACCCGCAAGGTGTGGTGTGGATTCGGCTCGTCGTCGACGATCACCACGGTGTCGGTGCCCGCCGGAAGGTCGGCGGGCAAATCGATCTCGTCGGTGGGCTCTTCGACGAGCAACCGGGCGAGTCTTCCGCGTAGGCCCGTCTGGTTGAAGCGCAGTGGCATGAGGCCCTGATGCTCGCTCATATGATGATGCTCGCGCTTCTGGTCCCTACCGGTCCAGTCCCGCGACCGGTCACCCGTCCACGATTCCGGTGTTCAGCCGCGTTTGTCGGCGGCCGGTTCGGATCGGACCGCCGGCCCTTTGATCTCGACGATCGGCAGCCGTAGCGCGGCAGGCGCATCCGCCGGGACCACCGGGTTGCGCGGTGGCACCGGGGCGATGCGCCGGTAGGGCGCGCCCGGCTGCGGACGCGCATCCGGCTCACCCTTGTTCGGCCACAGGGCGGCGGCCCGTTCGGCCTGCGCGGTGATGGTGAGCGAAGGGTTCACCCCGAGGTTGGCCGAGATGGTCGAGCCGTCGATGACGTGCAGTCCGGGATATCCGTGCATCCGATGGTACGGATCCACGACACCGGTTTCGGAGGAGTCGCCGATGACGCAGCCGCCGATGAAATGGCCGGTCATCGGGATGTCGAACAGGGCGCTCCAGCCGGCGCCCGCGATGCCGTCGATCTTGTCGGCAACCCGGTGGGCTACCTCGTGACCGGCCGGAAGCCAGGTCGGATTCGGTTCGCCCACACCCTGTTTGGTGGTCATCTTGCGACCGAACAGACCGCGTTTGGTGTAGGTGGTGATGGAGTTGTCGACGGACTGCATCACCAGCAGCCCGATCATCTGTTCCGACCAGCCGCGCGGGTTCTGCAGGTGCAGGGCGTCGCGGCCGAGCTTGCGCATCGTGCGCGCCCACAGGCGCAGTTTCGGGGTGCGCCCGTCCGGGTCGATCATGGCGGTGCCGATGAGGCCGATGGCGTTGCTGCCCTTGCCGTAGCGCACCGGCTCGATATGGGTGTCGTCGTCCGGATGGATCGAGGAGGTGATCGCCACACCTTTGGTGAAGTCGGAGTCCTTGCGGCGGCTGCGCACCGAGAGCAGTTCCTCGGAGTTCGTACGCGAGAGTTCGCCCAGCCGGGGGGAGATGTCCGGCAGCGAACCGTGGTCGCGGAGCCGGTGCAGCAGTTTCTGAGTGCCGAGGGCGGCCGCGGCGAAGACGACGTGCTCGGCGGTGAACTTGCGGCGAGCTTTGCGGACCCAGCGTCCGGTGCGGACGGTGGCTACTTCGTAGCCGCCGCCGGGCAGCGGGCGCACATCGGTCACCGTGGTGAGCGCGTGTACCGTCGCGCCGGCCTGCTCGGCGAGATAGAGGTAATTCTTGACCAAAGTGTTCTTGGCGTTGTGGCGGCAGCCGGTCATGCACTCGCCGCAGTGCGTGCAGGTGCTGCGGGCGGGGCCGACGCCACCGAAGTAGGGGTCGGGGACATCCTGACCGGGCCGCACGCCGCTGCCGCCGAACAGCACGCCGACAGGGGTGCTGCGGTAGGTCGAGCCGACGCCCATCTCCTCGGCGATCTCGGCCAGCACCCGGTCCGACGGGGTGGTCGCCGGGTTGGCCGTCACGCCCAGCATCCGCTTGGCCTGGTCGTAGTGCGGAGCGAGTTCGTCCTTCCAGTCGGTGATGTGCGCCCACTGGCGGTCCTGGTAGAACTTGTCCGGCGGCTCGTAGAGCGTGTTCGCGTAGACCAGCGAGCCACCACCGACGCCCGCGCCCGCCATGATGAAGGTGTCCTTCAGCAGCGTCAGCCGCTGGATGCCGAAGCAACCCAGTCCCGGGGCCCACAGGTACTTCTTCGCGTCCCAAGAGGTTTCGGCGAACTCGTCGTCGGCGAAGCGTCTTCCCGCCTCGAGGACACCGACCCGGTACCCCTTCTCGGTCAGTCGCAGTGCGGTCACGCTGCCGCCGAAGCCGGAACCGACGACCACCACGTCGTAGTCGAACGTCATCTGATCTCCACCAGTTGTCGAATTTGTTGCCGTGGACGAGGCAGGCCGGGTCAAGCGACCTTCCTCGATTCGAAGTCCGCCGAGTCGAGCTTGCGAGTGCGCCACCGGTAGCTGGTGACGGTGCCCGGCCAATTGTTGGTGATCCGCCCGGCCGCGTTGCGGTACCAGCTCGAGCAGAAGTTCCACGGCGTGCGGTCGAGGCGCTGCTGTAGCAGGCGATCGAAGCGGGCCTCGACTTCGGGACGAACCTCGAGCACATGGCCCGGGCGTGCGGCGATACGCTGGACGGCCTGGCGGATGTAGCGGGCCTGCGACTCGATCATGTAGACGATCGAGCCGACACCGAGGTTGGTGTTCGGGCCGTAGATCAGGAACATGTTCGGGTAGCCGGGCATCGTGATGCCCTGGTACGCCCGAGCGCCCTGCGACCACTCGTCGGCCAGCTTGCGCCCGCCCCGGCCGGAGATCCGCATGGGCCAGAGGAATTCGGTGCCCTTGAATCCGGTGCCGTAGATGACGGCGTCCACCTCGTGCAGCGCGCCGTCGGCGGTACGCACACCCTCGGGAGTGATCTCGGTGATCGCGGTGGTCTCCACCGTCACGTCGGGCCGGGTGAGCGCGGGCAGGTACTCGTTGGAGAACAGCGCCCGCTTGCAGCCGGCCGGATAATCCGGGGTCAGCTTGGCCCGCAGGGCCGGGTCCGCCACCTGGCGCCGCAGATGCCGCAGGCCGATCCGCGTCACCAGCTTGCGGATCACCGGCACGTCGACGATGCCGAGCGAGAGGAACTCGCAGAACAGCCAGAACGCGAAACGCTCGGTGAGGCGAGTGATCGGCAGCAGCCGGAAGGCGCGATGATGCCACGCTTTGTACTCGATATCCGGCTTCGGCATGATCCATGCCGCCGAGCGCTGGAACAGCGTCAGATGCCCCACCGAGGGTGCGATCGCGGGCACGAACTGCACCGCGCTGGCGCCGGTGCCGATGACCGCCACCCGCTTGCCGGTCAGGTCGGCCTCGTGCTCCCACTCGGCGGAATGGAACGCCGTGCCGCGGAAGGTCTCCACACCGGGGATGTTCGGCAGCGCGGGCCGCGAGAGCTGGCCGACCGCGGAGATCAGCACATCGCAGGTCAGCTGGGCGCCGTCGGCGGTGCGCACGGTCCACCGTCCCGTGGCGTCGTCGAACTCGGCCTCGGTGACCTCGCTGCGGAAGCGGATCTTGGGCAGCAGGTCATGGTCGCGGGCGATGCCGCGCAGGTAGGCGAGGATATCCGGCTGCTGGGAGAACCGCTTCGGCCAATCGGTGCGCGGCGCGTAGGAGTAGGAATACAGCGGCGAGGGGATATCGCAGCCCGCGCCGGGGTAGGTGTTCTCTCGCCAGACGCCGCCGACCTCCTCGGCCCGCTCCAGGATCGTGAACTCGTGCAGGCCCGCACGCTGCAGTTCCATCGCCATGCCGAGCCCGCCGAATCCGGTGCCGATGATGACGATCGAAGGTGTGCTCATGGCGACCACGCTATGACCTGGACAAAGACCTGTGCCAAACACCTGAGGTCATAAAATCCACACTTTCGGCCAAATCGTGGGCTGATCCCATCCCTCCGGCTCATCCGTGGGCAGGATCTCCGCACGACCGGTGATCTATTCCTCAGGCGATCGCTGGTGGGCCGTCGGCGCCTCGTCCACGGCGAGACCTTCGTGGCCGCCGCCTACTGGAAGTAGCTCACGTTGTTCACCTGGTTCGATTGGGTGTAGCCGCTCTGCACGTACTCGCAGCTGAACTCGCCGGAACCGTCCCAGGTGATCGGCGTCGACTCGGTGCCGACACTCGTTATCCACAGGATGTAGATCTCGTGCCCGGCCTCGTACTCCGAGCTGGTCTGGCCGGGAGCCAGAACGAACAGCGATTTGGGCTTGCCCCATTCCTGCCGATAGACCGACACATACATGTCCGTGTCGTTGTACAGCTTGTACCAGCCGGGTGAGCTTCGCTCGGCGGGCGCACCCTCGGTCAGCGAGGACAGGGGTACGGTCTTTCGCTTGGCGTCCATGCCGGTTCCGGTCATCGGTCGTCTCTCCCTTTCGGATCGTGCACGCGGAGTCCGAGAATTCGGAAGCGCGAACGTCGCCGGATGGCAGTGATTTCCGCGCCGCTTCGCAGCATAGGAATGCGCCACCGGGGCTTCCCTCACCTTTTTCGGATGAATTCGTGCGCGACTTCGGATCGAGGAGTGGGATACGGCCGCGATCGGATTACGGCTGATGGAATTCGCTCCGGCGCGGCGCCGATTCTGCTGTACTTGCTCCCGGCGATTCGCCTTGGACGACGACTACGAGATCAGCGCAGCGTCACCGGCGGTGTCGAGCTCGGTAGCGGTGCGCTCACACAGTGAGGACGAGACCATGGCTGAGAAGACTGCCCCCACATATCAAATCATCAACTATGAGACCGGCCAAGCGCTCGCGGTCGACGGCGGTGCGGACAGTGTGACCATGCGGCAGCGCGCCGCCGCCGACACCGCCCAACTGTGGATGTGCCCGGCCAATCCCGAAGAGGGCGACTTCGGCATCGTCAACAAGAAAACCGGCGGACATCTCGCGGCGAATCGCGCGAGTGGACGATTGCTGTGCAGCGACGAGCATTATGGCTGGGACATGCCCGAGTTCCCCGAGATATCCCCGATCGCCACCAGCGACGACGAATTCGTCATCGGCGTCATCTTGAACAATGAACCACAGCTGCTGATCAATCGAGAAAGCGACCGGGAGAAGTGGATATTCAGAAAAGTGTGAGCGGCGTGGTTTCGCCGCGCTCATTCCGGCTATTCCATCGGGTTCCGGTGCTCGCGAACCGGGCGTAGGTGGGGGCGTTCGGCGGTGCGGCCCTCGCCGGAGGAGGCTCCGGTGAGCCGGAGTCGCAGCCGAGGGCCGAGAAAGGTCGCCGCCCAGTGCAGCTCGTGTGCGGCCGTGGAGACGGAGCCGAGTGGATTGTCCTGGGCAGCCGCTCGGCGAGGCGGTCGGCCAGGCCGCGCACTCCGATGTGGTCATCGCCGTCGCCGACGCTCTCGGTCTGGCTGGCACCGAGAGCTACATATCGCGAGTAGCCGTCGCCGGTCACAGGTCGAGCTCCACATCGCTGATCGGGTAGGCCACGCAGGAGTGGGTGTAGCCGAACCTTTCGTCGGACAGGCGAAGCCGGGCCTCGTCAGCGGTGTGCACCTCGCCCTTGACGATCCGGATCCGGCACAGGCTGCATTCACCGGAGCGGCACGCCGCTTCGACGCGAAGGCCGTTGTCCTCCAGTGCGTCCAGCAGCGGCCGGCAGCGCGGAGTGCGGAAAGACGTACCGCCGACGGTGACGGTGACCTCGCCTGCCGGGTCGGCCCCGGTGGGCCAGTGGGATTGGGCGGCGGGGTCGCTGGGTGCGCCGTTGGCTTCGAAGCGGATGCGCTTGCGCGGCTGGCCCAGCGTGGTCAGCTGGGTGAGCGCGTAGGGGTAGAGGGCTTGTGGGCCGCAAACATAGACCATGCGGTCGTCGAGGGCGCCCGCGCGGGAGCGGATGGTGTCCGCGGTGAGGTACCCGGTGGCGCCGGCCCAGTCGGCGTCGGGCTCGGCGATGACGTGGTCGACGGTGATGCCGGGATGCTGTGCGGCGAGCATGCCGAGTTCGTCGCGGAAGATCACGTCGGTGGCGTGGCGGGAGCCGTAGATCAGGTGGAAGGCGCGGTCCAGGCCGCGGTCGGCGATCTCGCGGATCATGCTCATCGCCGGCGCCACACCGGAACCGCCGGCGAGAAAGACCACGTCGTCGCCGTGGAACAGCGGGTTGTGGTGGAAGGTGCCCAGCGGCCCCGTGGTGGTGAGCAGCTGGCCGGCGCGGACGGTGTCGATGAGCAGGTTGCTGATGCGGCCGTGGGGCACGCGGCGCACCGTGAGGTCGTAGTGATCGAGGCGCGCGGGGCTCGAGGCGATGGCATAGGGGCGGCTGGTGCCGTCGATGAACAGGGTGACGTACTGGCCGGCCAGGAACGGCGGCAGAGTCACCCGTTCGGGGCTCGCCAGCCGGAAGGTTGTGGTGGTGGCGGTCTCCTCGACGATCTCGGTGACGACCAGCCGCAGCCGCTCGGGGTGATAGGCGTCGACGGTGGCGCGGAGTTCGGCGCGGTGGTCGCGGGAGTGGGGGATGCGCGAGTCGATTTCGGCGAGGATTTCGTTCGCACCGTCGAATCGTTCGGCAAGAGGGTGTTTCATCGCTGTCCTCGGGATCGGGCGGCTTTGGTGCGCAGCAGGCGGCGCGCGACGCGGGCACCGGCTTCGAGGGTGGGTTGGAATCCGCCCATTCCGGCCCAGGACCCGGCCAGGTGCAGCCCGGGGACATGGGTTTCGCGTTCGCTGTTGCGGAACAGCCAGCCTTCGGTGGCGTCCTGGTCGTAGCCGTAGATGGCGCCGCCGGGATGGCCGAGGTAGCGCATCATCGTCAACGGTGTCGCGACGTCGACTTCTTCGATGGCATCCCGGATACCGGGGGTGATGGTTTCGCACAGATCGAGCAGCGTTTCCGCGTAGGCGAACTTCGTGCGCGCGTACTCCGACGGCGCCACGTTGCGCCAGATGTCGGCGTACTGCAGCGTCATCAGGCTGACATGGGTGGCGCCGGCGGGGGCGAAGCCGATCGGGGCGACATCGTAGGAGCTCACGCAGATTCCGCGGGCGGGTTCGAAGGACCGCCAGCCGCGGTAGGTGCGGTCGTCGTCGGCGTCGACGTTGACGAAAGTGGTGCTGGTGGTGAACCCGAGTTCGGCGGGAGTGGCGTCCAATCCCATGTGCAGCACGAATCCGGAGACGCCGATCCGTCTGGTTTCCAGGTCCGCCCGCACGGCGGCGGGCACGACGACGCCTTCGAGCATGCCGTAGGTGGCGGGCAATGCGGCGTTGGAGACCACGTCGGGTGCGGTGACCTCCGAGCCGTCTCGCAGCCGCACGCCCAGCACCCGGCCGCGCTCGGTGAGGATGGCTGAAACGCCGGTGTTGAACCGCACTTCACCGCCGGCGGCGAGGAAGGTGTCGAGGATGGCGGTGGACATGGCTTGTGAGCCGCCGCGCACATGCCATGGCTTGAACTCGAAATAGGCGAACAGCGTCAATGCCAGATCCTGGAAGCGCAGCTTCGACGGCGGCTGACCGAGGTAGGTCCAGTACATGCCGAGCGCGACCTTGACGCGGTCGTCGTCGAAGTACTCGTCGAGGACATCTTTCAGTGGTCGCAGACCGTATCGGAACAGCACCGGGTCGATCTGCTCGGCGGGCATGCCGCGCATCGCGGCGATCTGCCAGAACGTCACCTGCTTGACCAGGTCGAAGAATCTCGCCGCCCGGTCGCGGTTGCCGGCGAACTCGGTCTCGATGGCGTCGACGGCGGCGTCCCAATCGGCGGGCAGGGTCAGATCCAGCTGTCCGGGAATCACCGCCCGGTAGAGGTCGCGCTCCTGCACGAACTCCAGCTTGTCGGCGATGCCGAGCTGCTGGAAGAGCCCTTCGCGCAGCGAGATCGGCTGCCCCTCGGCACCCACGCCGGACAGCTGGTGCAGTGCCACCTCGAACTCGAATCGGCCGCGCCGGAAGGATGTTCCACAGCCGCCGGGAATGTTGTGCCGTTCCAGCAGGAGGGTTCGAGCGCCGGCGCGCTGCAGCGTCGCCGCGGCGGTCAGTCCGGCATTGCCCGCGCCGACCACCACGGCGTCGTAGTCGCTCATGCTTCGGTCACCGAACGCTCGAGCTGAGCGGTGGCTTCGGCCTTGATGCGTTCGAACTGCTCGCCCATGCGCGCGGCCAGGGCCTGTGCGGCCGAGAGCGGGCGCACCATGACGGTGAAGTCGTCGATCTTGCCGTGCTCGTCGAAGTGCAGGAAGTCGCAACCGGTCAGCTGCTTCCCGTCGACGGTGGCCTCGAAGACGAACGCGTGGTCGCGGCCGTCGGCGTCGGCGATCTCGCGTACGTAGCGGAAGTCCTCGAAGACCCGGATCACCGCGCGCAGGATCGCGGCGGTGATGGCCTTGCCCGGATAGGGCTTGAACGCCACTGGACTGGTGAACACGACGTCGTCGGCCAGTAGTGCCTCGATGGCGGCCTCGTCGCGAGCCTCCACGGCTGCACGGAAGGGATGCATGTGCACCTCATATAGTCAATAAGTTTAATAGGTGATGCACACGGTAGCCGTGGGGACTTCGAGATGTCCAGGGTTCGAAGAACAAATAATTGAATAATCGCAGGGACTGCTAGCCTGGATGGATGGCGTTACGTAACGCGGTGTTGGCCGCCCTGTTGGAAGGCTCGGCGTCCGGCTACGACCTGGCCAAGGGATTCGACGCTTCGGTCGCGAACTTCTGGATGGCCACCCCCCAACAGCTCTACAAGGAACTGGAACGCATGGCGGCCGACGGTCTCATCGAGACCAGGATCGTGCACCAGGAGCGCCGCCCCAACAAGCGCCTGCACTCGATCACCCCCGCCGGCCGGGCGGCACTGCACGAGTTCGTCGCCGAGCCCGCCAAGCCCACCGCCATCCGCGACGAGATGATGGTGAAAGTCCAGGGCATGGACGTCGAGGACGCCCCTGCTGTGCGCGCCACGGTGGCGAAGCGCCTGGACTGGTCGAAAGCGAAACTGGCGCGATACGAACGGCTGCGCACGCGACTACTGAACGGCCGCAGCGAACAGGCGTATCTCGCCGAGGCCGAACGAGTCGGCCCCTACCTCACCCTCCTGCGTGGCATCTCCTTCGAACAGGAGAATGTCCGCTGGGCGGAGTTCGCCCTGTCGGTGATCGACCGGCGGACGGCCGCGCACGCCTAGCGGCCCGCCGAAACGATACTCACCCGCGGGGGACCAACGTGTTCTGCCGGGCCGCGATCCACCAGCGGCCCTGCTCCTTGGTCAGCACATACAGCGCCACCATGGCCGGCTCGATATCGATGGGCTCGCCGTCGGCGGTCACCGCTCGAGCGGCCTTGTGTGCGATAGCGACATCCGGCCGGAGGAAGGCGATATCGGTCACCTCGTAGCGCACGTACTCGTCCTTCAGGAACCCGGCGAGTCCCACTCGGCTCGCCTCGAGGACGACGTCACGTCCGTGCTGCACGAGGCCGACCGCATTGCCGATCACGGCGTTACGCGCCACATCCTCGACCAGCAGATCGGCGTCGTTGGTGTTGTACGCGGTCTCCACCTTGGCGATGATCGCCTCGATGGCCGCCCTGTCCTGGGCGTGATCGACACTGGTGTCCTCGATGACCGGCGCTTCGCTATCCGTTGTGCTCATAGGGAACATCGTTATTCCTCGAGTTCACTCGAGGTCAAGGCGTCTTCTCCCACTGGCCCCGGCGGCTCAGCGGGCGGCGGCGAGTTCCGCGAGGGTCTCGGCGGAGGTATGCGCCGGCTCCCAGCCGAGCTGCCGCTTCGCGCGGCTGGTGTCCATGACGACGGGGGTGCGAACGATGTGCAGCCATTCGAGCGTCGCGGGCATGAAGGGGAGGCGGGCGAGGGCGGCGGATGCGGCGGTGGCGGCGGCCGCGGGGACGCGCACCGGCCTGCCGCCCAGCGCGGCGACCACTTCGGACAAGGTAAGGGTGCCGTCGCCTGCGATGTTGTAGGCGCCGGGCGGCGCGTCGGCGGTGGCGGCCAGCGCGATGGCCGTGGCCACGTCGTCGTGGTGGACGAGTTGCAGCGGGTGGCCCGGGTCGGGAATCACCGGTTTGAACAGCGGATTCGAGCGGGCCAGGGTACGCAGCGGGCCGGGCAGTTTCTCCCACGGCAAGTCGTGCAGGGCCGGTGCTTTCGGGCCGGCCACGATGCACGGCCGCAGCACGAATACCTCGAGGCCGGAGCCGGCGGTGATCTCGGCGAGCGCCGCTTCGCACGCGGCCTTCTGCTCGGAGTAGTAATGCTCGGGCGAGCCCTCGGGCGGCACGTCCTCGGTGATGGGGGAGGGGTTGCGCGGGTGGTAGCCGTAGGCGGCGACCGAGGACGTGTAGACCAGCCGGCGGGCGCGCTCGGCGGCCACCGTCGCCTCGAACACGTTGCGGGTGCCCGCGAGATTCACCCGCGCGCTCTCCTCGCGCGAGCCCATGATCACGAAGGCCAGGTGGATCACCACATCGGCATCCGCGACCAAGGAATCCACGGCGGCTCGGTCGAGGATGTCGCCGCGCCGGTATTCGGTCTTCGTCCAGCCGTGTGCGGCAGGGTCGAACGGCCGGCGGGCCATTCCGACGATCCGGTCCACCGCCGGGTCGTGTTCGAGTGCGGAGACGGCGGAGACGCCGATCTCGCCGGTCGGCCCGGTAACGGCGACAGTGATACCCATGCGGCCGGAATTCCCCGGCCGCCGTGGGTGAAACCGTGCTCAGTCGGGCGGTTCTACGGTGCCTGCCTCCTCGTTCACGTCCTCGTTCTCGGGGATTTCGCGGGTCTCGAGATCGAGGTCGTCAGGGTGGGAAGTGTCGGTCTGGTCGCCCAGTTCGGGTGCGTTCTTGTTTCCGGGTTCGGTCACGTTTGCGGGCTACCCACCGGCGTGGTCTTCACGCGGAATGCGCGCAACCGGCATCCGCATCGCGTGCCGTCCGAGGTGCGGGTCCGGTGCCGTGGGGGAGTCACGCCAGGTGTACTCGGTCGCGTCGCCACTTCTCGATCGCATGCCCGATGTCGGTCGTCGCGGGCTCGCAATAGAGCCACTCTCGTGCGAGGCGATGCCAATTGTTGGTGACGTGGAGCTGGCCGAGGGCGGCGAAGGTGAACAGGTCCGCGCGGCGCGAGAAGACGTGCTCGGCCGGGAGTAGCTGGTGGCGCATACCTTTGAACTCGGCGGCCCGAGGGTCGATGGCGAGGATGACCGCACCGGTGGCCACCTCGGGGGTGATGGTGATGTGCTCGTCGAGCAGATGCCATCCCGCGGCGGCCCACACGTATTCCAGGCATTCCTGTGTGGTGACTCCCGCGTCCGGGTCGATGATGCCGCGTCCGACCCAGGCGTCGTACAGGTCTTGGGCGCGGTATTCACCGGCAGCCCGCAGACACGCGCGCTCGAAGTCGACATGCGCGGGGTCCATGTGGTCGTAGAGCCCGAAATCGACGAACGCCAGCCTGCCGTCGTCAGCGAGCAGGATGTTGCCCGGATGTGGGTCGCCGCAGAACTCGTTGTCGCTGAACAGCGCGCTGATGTAGAAGCGGTAGATCAGCTCGCCGAGGCGATCGCGTTCGGCGGCGGGCAGTGAGCGAAACCGCTGGAAATCACGGCCGTCGACGTACTCGGTGACGAGAATGCTTCGCGTGCAGTGCTCTTCGATGCTGTCGGGGACAACGATGAAGGGGTGGTCGCGGTAGCGCATCGCCACCCGGTGCTGGGTCCGGGCTTCGCGGGGGTAATCGAGTTCGTTGCCGATGTTGCGGGCGATCTCGTCCAGCACGGCGGTGTCGGCCGCGCTCGGCAGGACGGATTTCCACAGCTTGCCGAGCACTTCCAGATTCCGCATGTCCGCGTGGATCGCCGCGTCCACTCCCGGGTATTGCACCTTGACCGCCACGGTGCGTCCATCGTGTAACCGGGCCCGGTACACCTGCCCGATCGACGCCGCCGCGATCGGAGTCTCGTCGAAGTCGGCGAACACGCGCGACAACGGCCCGAGGTCGTCCTCGATGACCTTCTTCATCGCGGTGAACGGCACTGCCGGAGCGCGATCCCTGAGTTCGGCGAGTTTGGTGCGAAACAGTTCACGGTGCGATTCCGGCACGAGGTCGACCTCGAGCACCGACAGCATCTGCCCCAGCTTCATCGCCGCGCCCTTCATACCGCCGAGCACCGTGACGAGTTGCTGGGCCGTCTGCAGCGTCGAGCGTTCGGCGAGAACCCGCCGGGCTTCTTCGGTTCTGCCGATCATCGACAATCGGGTCCCGACACCGCGGACGGCCTGCCCGGCGGCCAGGCCACCGAGGCGGCCACCTCTCGCCAGGCGACCTTTGGGTACGCGTCCAGCCACCGCATGCACCTCCATGAGCATTCGTGCCGCGGATGCCGCACGTCCGTATTCTTCGCAGCTCCACCGTCGCTTGTCGACCGAAGTTTGCCCTCGGCCGGCGCCAGGTCAGGCCGGGCGGCGAGTGCCGGCCGGTACCTCGCTCGGAAGGTCGCTGACGGCCGAGGCGATGAGCGCGGAGCGCAGGTACCACAGGCCTCTGCCGTCGGCGGGGTCGAGGCCGGTGAGCTGCGCGATGCGCCGCAGCCGGTAGTCGACGGTGTTCGGATGAACGTGCAGCAGGCGAGCGGTGCGCAAGCGGTGCATGCCCGTGTCGAGATGAGTCCGCAGTGTTTCCAACAGTTCCGGATGGTCCATGAGCGGGGCGAGGTGTGTGCGGAGCTGGTCTCGCCCGACTCCGGGGCGGGTCAGTTGATAGTGCAATGCCAACTCGGGGAACCTGTACAGCCCTGGTCCGCGTCCGAGCTGTTGCACCGTGTCCAGCAGTTCGTGCGCTTGTACAGCCGCAGTGGAGACCTCGTCGGGACCGGCGGGCACGACGGTGGCGGTGACCGGCACTTGCGCAGCGCCGGACAGTGCCCCGACGACCTTGTCGAGGTCTATGTCGTCGGGGCCGGGGGCCCCGGGAACGAGGATGGTTCCCCCGTCGACCGACAGCAGCGACAGCGCTCGGTCACCGAACAGGCCCGCGAGGGCGGCTTGGAGGCGGCGAAGCTTGCGCCGCGCGACGACCTGGCTGTCGAGCCGGGGATGGCTTTCGTCGGGATGCGCGGGCACGGCCAGGGCGAGCACGAAATATTCGTCGGCGAGAGGTATTCCGCATTCGCGAGCCATCGCGGATGTCGCGTGCCCGCCCAGGAGCGCCGAGGTCAGGGTGTGCACCGCGGCGTGGTGTTCGGCGGCGATGGCCTTGTATTCGCGGACGTAGGCTTTGCTGACCGTCGACGTCATCAGATTCAACAGCTCCACGATGGTCGCGGCGCCGGTGGCGATGTCGATGCGATGCGTGGATCCCCGATCGCCGAACAGCAGGTCCAGCCCGAACTTGAACCCCACGTGCACCGCGTGCAGGACGGCGTCGACCGGAATGCCCTCGCGCGCCCACCCCGCTGCCGCAATCTGCAAACAGTCGATGCGGTCGGGCACGGCCTGCCCGTCCAATCGCTGGATCGCCCACTGCATGCACGCTCGGACCACCTCGACGACTTCGGTGCCGACCGCGCCACCCGGTGGCTTCCGGCAGGGCGCCGCCGTATCGATCACGTGTGTGACCACCTCGCGGGCGAGTCGGTGCACATCGTGCAGTGGCCGGATCATCGGCTGCCCGTTCGGATCGACGGCAGGATGAGCAATGCCTTCGATCATCATGTGTGACCTCCTCGTCACCGCACCTGAGCGGCCATGCCGAAGCTCGAATCGCCTTGGGAAGCAACCGTGCGGCGCCTCGGCGGCACCGGTTGTTCACCTCGTGATCAACGGTAATCCGAGTCCTTGATCAGCTACTACTCCGTTTTCGACAAGTCGGAAGATGACCGCGAAAACTATTGTTGACCAGCAAGAATGGGGAATACGGCTGCGGAGTTGGAGAGTGTTCGGAAGCCATAACATAGTGAACCGCTCACTTTCTGGCGCCGCACGGAACACTGCGGGAGGCACAGTTGTCCGATCGGTGATGAAGGGCCGGCCCGGTGCGTCCTCGATCAGCAGATGACTCGCGATGCCCAGGTCGACGGTAGGCGAAATCTCCGCCGGGCCACGGCAGGCATCTGTCATACCGCGGTGGCCTTGGCTTCGGCTTCGAGCCATGCGCCGATCATCCGTCCGGTCATCTCGATTGCCTCCGAGCGTGCATGGCTGTCCACATCCAGAGCCGACGCGCGCAGGACGGCCGCGAAGCCGGTGTTGATGAAGACGAAGGTCATCACGTCGTACTCGTGATCGTCTCCCGGGCCGAGGATCTGGATCAACATCACCTTGACCAGCAGCCGCAGCCGCGGTTCGAACTCCGGGATACCACTGCTGTAGAACTGCACTCCACCGACCAGCGCACGAACCAACTGCGCGTTCGCGACCAGTTCCGCGCTGATCACCTGCAGAATGTCGATAACCATCTGCTGGATCGACTTCTCCGACACATGGAACACCTGCTGGGTGAACCGCCGCTCGATGGTCTCGAGCAACCGCTCGAGCAATTCCTCGACCAGGACGGCGCGATCCGCGAAGTAGCGGTAGACCGTCCCGATGCTGACGCCGGCCTCCACCGCGATCCGGTTGGTCGAGGTATTGGCGATACCGCGTTCCCCGAACAACCGCGCGGCCGTATCGAGAATGTGCTCCCTGGTCGCCTTCGCACGCTCCTGTGTCGGACGACGGCGCTGACCGACACCTTTCGGCGGCATCACGGCCTCCTGCGGATCATCGAAAATGAGCGCCGCTCATCTTACTGAGCGTCAGCGTCGCCGTCGGCGAATCGACGAGGTGGAACCCCATCGGCGTTACGCCGCGCGGAGCCCGAGGGAGCCGCGTTG